>DASYBP010000052.1:0-8320 GCA_036500715.1 Rhodopila sp. | reverse complement strand
TATACCCAGGCGAGCGAAGCGAGTTGTCCGCCAGAAGCGGATAGGGACCAAGCCACCGCAATTCGGCGCCACCAAACCAGGGGCCCAGATTGTCGATCAGAACGCCAAACGATCCGATGTAGCTTGGTGCATTTGGGATATACAGCCCGGCGAAGCCATAGGTCGCCGGGTTGCTGGTGGTGTAGCGGCTATGGGTGAAATTCCAGTCGGCACTTAGCTCCAGCCAGGGATAAGGCTTGATCTGGGCCGACAGTTCGACGCCCAGCAGTTGCGCTGGCGGCCCCGCGGCGTCGTCACCCAGGTCTTGGTCGTAGGTCAGGAACGAGTCGAAATGTTCGCGGAACGCGGCCACGGTGAGGTTGGTGCGAGGGATGATGTCGCTGCGGATACCGACCTCCTCGCTAGTGATCTTGGTCAGCAAGGGCGTGTTTGCGTTCTCGTTGGCGACACCGGCGAGTGGCAGGTCCTCGACAACGCCACGCAGGTCGTTGCTGTGGAACCCTTGGCCAGCACTCACGTAGAGTTCCGTTTTCGCCCACGGCCCGAACACCACGCTGCCTTTCGGCTGCAGCATGGTCTGGTTGGTATTGCCGGTCACGTCGGTGATCAGGTTGTGGTCCGTGCCGGAAGCATACTCCTCTCGCAAGCCGAGGACCGTGCGGAACCACGGAAGCCAATGCGTTGTGTTGCCAACCCAGATGCCGACATCGGCGACCGAGACGCGATCGGCGGCGCAGACATTGAGGCCACCGACGAACGGGGGGGTGTCACACGTCGGCAGCACGACCCCGTTCTGGTCGTGACGGCGATCGATGTATTGGTTGTCATGACGACCCATCAGGCCGAATGCGGTCTCGGTCGGGAAGCCGAACAGTGTATCGGACCGCTTATAGACCGTCTGGCCGCCGGCGGTGAAGCGGGTCTCGTCCTGCTGCTCTTGGTCGCCGTGAACCGGATCGAAAAGAAAGTGGGTGAAGTCGTTACGCAGCCTGAGTTGGTAATGGATGATGTAGCCGCTGGTCACGAGCGTCCAGTCGTCGCCGCTGACATAGTAATGGCCGTTCAGGCTGAAACGCTCCGCGTAGCTGCCATCCGAGGGATCGAGCGTGCCAAAACGGCTGATCAGCCCTTGCTGAAACGCGCTGACCGGTTGGTCCGTGGTCAGGTTGCCAGCGCCATGATAGGCCATCGCCATGAGATCGAAGCCGTCGCTCTTATCGCCGCCATGCGTATAGCGGACGGTGCCGTTGTAGCTATTGTAGTCGTCCGGGTGCGACCACGGGCCGTCGTAACGCCCGACAGCGAACGCACCAACGACCCGGTCGCCATTCTGCAAATGCTCGGTGCCGCCGAAGAACACCCGGTCGTCGCGCAGCGTTCCGACGCTGACCGACATCTGCGCAGGAATCTCGTCCAACACCCGGATATGAGCCGACCCCATGGCGCCGAAGTCGCCAATTTCCGGATAGAACGGTCCCTTCGTGTAGTCGAGCCCGGCGGCCAGTTCCGGCATAAAGAAATGGATGTCCGAGTAGCCTTGGCCGTGGGCGTTGGTTGGTTCGTTAACCGGCATGTCGTCAACGTAGGTCGCGAAATCGGTGCCGTGGTCCAGGTTGAAGCCACGAATCAGATATTGGTTCGCCTTGCCTTCCCCGGAATGAACCGTCACCACCAGTCCTGGCACCGTCTCCAGCAGTTGCCCGGTGCGGAAGATCGGCCGCAGGTCCAACTCCTCCTGGGTAATGGTTCCCTGACTGGCTGTCGCCGCGCTGCCAAGAAGATCGATCCGGGAGGCTACCACATCGACCGGCGGCAGCATCACATCCCCTGTTGGGGCGTCAGGGGATGAAGCGTTTGAGGCGGGCTCCGGAGGCGGCTGATCGGCCGCGTTCCCGGCGGGCACTTTGGGCGAGGCAAGCGAGAGGGACAGGCCGGCGACAACCAGGCGGACATAACGCTTAGCCCCAGGCGCGCGTCGAAGCGGTGTTTGGCGTTCGTCGCATCGCATCCCCCGGACTTCTGTATGATTTATTGTTGAAAATATCATACGAAGCTTATGCGGGTTGTCAAACGTCGTTCCAATATCGTGAGGACGTTCGACGGGGCCGAACCGGACCGACTGGTCCGCGGACCGTTCGAGCAGGACATGACGACAGGCAGGCCACGGCTTGTTCAGATCAGCCCCGGTTCAGGGTGAGCATCCTGCAGCCGTCCAGTTCGATAGAAAATAATCGCAACGATCGAACGTGCACAGCGAAAGATTGCAATTTACGAATGTCGCCTGGCGAAAGTCGCTGAACGCGAAGGAACTTTCATTACTGGAAAGTAATATAAGTCCGTTGAGCGCGGCCTCGCGCAGATCGGCGTGCGAGAAACGGCGCCGCGTGAAACTGGCACTGTGCGAATATCGCGCCGGCAAAGTTCGTTCCGCTGAACTGCGCGTCGGCGAAGCGGCATTCGACGAAGCGCGTCCCTTCGCCGTCGAAATCGTTCCAATCCCCATCCGCAAAGCTGGCGGACTCAATTCCGGTCCGCTGATCGATCCTTGTCCCGACCAGCTTGGCGTCCACGGCCGAAGCCCTAGTGTCCGATCGAGGTGAAGCGTCAGTCGGGAGGCGATCACGATTGGCGCGTGAACCGGCCACTTCAAACATAGTGCGACGTATCGCGAAACATAGTGCGAAGTATCGCGCGCCTCTGATGCGCGATACTCTTGTGTTCGCCCATTCAAGTAGCAGGCGTGGAAAATCCTCGCTTGTAGACCAAGCTATATACATCAGGAACCGCTTAATTGGTCAGATATGTAACACAAATATGACAGTCCGCAGACGCATTGAAAAGGGCTAAAGCAAAAACCGGCACATTTCGGGCTCCGGAACTCCGGAAGAGGTGACCGTAACCAGCGTGCATCGACCGCCACGCCTTGTCGAACGACATTTGCGCTGGACACACCACGATCAGATTGTCTCTTGACGCCAAAGCCTGCGTTAAGCCGGCTTGCGTAGGCTGCTGACGATCCCAAACATGCTGTCGCTGGCCGGTGTTCGCGGGCAAGATAGATCCGCGATCAACGTTCAGTTGGCTGCCGCGAAGAACGACCCCGTGGAGGCCGGGGGATGCTCCACGGACAGGGCGCTCCAGTTTGCCCCACCGAGCTATGAGGCTTTGCCATGCACCGTTCGCGTCTCTGCGCCCTCTTGATCGACTGTAAGACCTCAGACGTGGACGAAGCCGCCCGCTTCTGGGCAAAGGCGGTCGGTCGTCCCGTTGACCTCAAACATTGGGGCAGCCGCAGCAACTATCGAATGTTGGAGACCCCGCCGGGCGATGTGCAGATCCAGCGGGTGGAACACGACAGCCGGGCCCACTTGGATATCGAGACCGACGACATTTCTGCCGAAGTGGCGCGCTTGGAGAAGTTAGGAGCGGGGCTAGTGGAGCGCGCAGAGCGCTGGGTGGTGATGCAGGCCTCGACCGGGCAGCGTCGGCCGCGAAGTGATCACGATTTCTGCGCGAATCGATCACTGCAAACCAAGTGCGACGGATCGCGCTCCCCTGATGCGCGATCCTAGCGAAACACCAGGCGACGGGACAGAGTGAAATCGACGAACATCCCCGCGATGGCGCCCGCCGTGGTGGCGATAACCGGCTGTTTGGTGGCCATTGCCACGAAGGCGACCAGGATCGAATAAGTGCGGCTGTTCAGGTCGAAGTCAGCAAGGTTGAGCGTCATGAATTCTGGCCCACTGACGGCGGACGGACCCCGAACCCTGACCGCGGAACGTCCAGGTCCGATTGAGGACCCAGTCACGGTGGCGGCGGTGACGTAGGCGATCAGGCCCGCACCGTAGAGGCCAAGCGCGTGGCGAAAGCCGTAAACGGTGGCTATATCCACCACGAAGCCGATCGCGCCGACCACGCCGAAGCGCACGAACTGCGCGAGAACGAGGCGCTGGACGGGGCCGAGGTACCACCGTCGCCGCAGCCGCCCCCTCCGTCCGGTGCCTAACTAGCGCCGTCGGCACCGCGACGCTGACCAGCCTGGTCGCCAGTGCCAACGCAACACCCCCCGCCGCCAAGATCAGCAGGTCGGCACTGATCTCCACCGACAGCAGCGCCAGGCCCATCATCAGGAACAGCACCGCGTTCATCAGTTCGTCCATCAAATCCCAGAACAGGATGACCTGCTGGCGGGACAGGTCGGTCATGGCGAACCGGGTCGCGCGATGGCCGGTCAACAGCCCGGCGA
Organism: Rhodopila sp.; assembly: GCA_036500715.1. Classification (GTDB taxonomy): domain Bacteria; phylum Pseudomonadota; class Alphaproteobacteria; order Acetobacterales; family Acetobacteraceae; genus Rhodopila. Next base: position 4,071 of record DASYBP010000052.1, on the reverse strand, counting down.
CCACGACGGCCAGCGGACCGGACAGATGCAACGCCGCGGCCAGGCTGTAGGTGACGGTGACGAACGCCAGGGTGATGGTCAGCTCCAGCGCCGGCTCCTCGATCAGCCGGAGCGCCCAGTAGGCCAGAAAGCCGGTGGCGAGGCCAAGCACCACCCCGCCGCCGGCCTCGCTCAGCAACTCCAGCCCGATCGCCCAAACGGTTGTGACGTGACCGTCGGCCCGCTCCCGGGTGACGGCGAAGATGACAACGGCAACGCCATCGTTGAACAAGCTTTCGCCGTTCACCGCCGCCAGCAGCCCGGGCGGTAGTCCGGCGTCCTTCAACAGGCCGCCCACGGCGATTGGGTCGGTCGGCGCGAGCAAGGCACCGAGCGCACAGCACCAGGGTAATGGAACGGTGCCAGCGAAAACGATCCATATACCGATGCCGTACAGCGCGGTGGCCAGAAGGACGCCGACCGTGGCAAGCGCCAAAACGGTCCATTTCTGCTTGCCCAGGCTGTCCACATCGATATGCAGGCTGCCGGCAAACAGCATGAAGGCCAACAGCCCGTCCAGGAACACATGCGGCAGGTCGGTGGCGGCCACCAGATCCTTCCACCACGCGCGGAGCTCGACGGCGTCTACCGAGCGGTCCACCACAATGACGATGATGGAGATGATCAGGGACCCGGCCATCAACGCGATCGTCCGTGGCAGATGGACATATCGGTGGTTTACAACGCCAAGAATGGCGGCGAGCAACAGCAGGGCCGAGGCAAGTGCGAATGACGACATCGACCGAGTTTCGCATGCGTTGCGCGAATTTTGTATCTTCCGCAGAGTAGCGCTTTCAAGCGGGGAGAGAGACCATGGAAGTGCGCCTCGATGGCCGGACCGCCATCATAACGGGGGCCAGCAAGGGTCTGGGCCTGGCGATGGCGAGGGAGTTCGCCGCCTCCGGCGCGAATGTCGCCATTCTGGCCCGCAGTCCCGACACGCTCGCCGAGGCCGCGGCCATCGCGTCCGCGGGGGCGTCCGGCAAGGTCGCGACGTTCTCCTGCGATGTGTCGAAAGCCGATGATATTGCGAAGACTTTCGAGGCCGTGATCGAGACCTTCGGACAGGTGGACATCCTGATCAACAATGCCGGCGTCTCGCGGGCGATGCCGTCAGAGCAGATCACTGACGCGCTATGGCAGGAAGACCTGGAGCTGAAGCTATTCGCCGCGATCCGGCTGTCACGGCTCTGCTGGCCGGGCATGAAGGCTCGGAAATGGGGCCGGATCATCAACGTGCTGAACACCGGCGCCAAGGCCCCGCGGGCGAACGGGGCGCCGACAGCGGTGTCGCGGGCGGCTGGAATGGCGCTGATGAAGGTGCTGGCCGGTGAGGGCGCGCCACACGGAATCCTTGTCAACGGCATGCTGGTCGGACTGATCGATTCGGATCAGCACCGGCGCCGCCACGCGCGGGAAGGCACCAATGTCTCGTACGATGAGTTCACTGCCAAAATGGGCGCGGCAATTCCTTTGGGGCGCATCGGCAAGGCGGAGGAGTTCGCGGCGATGGCGTGCTTCCTGTGTAGCGACCATGCCGCTTTCACCACCGGGACGGCGATCAATATGGACGGAGGGGCGAGCCCGGTGGTTTGAGGCCGTCAGGATCGCGCCGAAACGAACCAGACGGAGCCCGAGAGGCATATGCCGCCGGGACCGTCATACGCGGGCAACACCCTGGCAATTGATCGCGCAGCTGCCTCGCGAAGCTCCGGCGCGGCGTCGGCCAGCGCGCGCGCCAGCGCGCCTACCCTGGTCGCGAGTTCCGCCGCCTCGGTGATCTGCCCGGGACCGGCGAGGCAAAGCGGCACGTCCTGCCGCGTCAGACCGATATCGCTCCAGCCGGCTGACCCAAGGATGCGGCCGACCCGATCCGGATCGGCAAGGGCGAATGGCCCCGGCGCGTCGGGTTCAGGCAGGGGCGCCGGTGGCAGCACGTCGTCGGCCGCCGCAAGCGGAACCGAGAACCAGGCATTCTCTGCCATCGGCCGCCAGACCACCAACAACAGACGGCCGCCGGGGCGCACGGCTCGGCGCAGATTGGCAAACGCCGCCGCCGGGTCGGCGAAAAACATCACGCCGAAGCGCGAGAACAGCAGGTCGGCGCTGGCCGCTTCGAATGCGTGCACGGATGCGTCAGAGAGCAGCACTTCAGCATTGCCCAATCGGGCCGCCGCGATCCTCTCCCGCGCGCGGGCCGCCATAGGTTCAGAGACATCCAAGCCCAGGACCCTGCCCGCGGGACCAACCCGGCGCGCCAATTCCAGAGTCGTCGCCCCGCAGCCGCAACCCACATCGACCACGCGCATCCCGAACCCGGGCGCCGCAGCGTCCACCGCTTTAACGGTGAGCGCGGCGAACATTCCATCGATTCGATCTTGATACGCCGTCCAGGTGACCGCTGCCCGATCGTTCCAGTAGGCGATTTGTGCGGTGTTGTCCTGCTTCGCAGGGTCGGCGGACACTGCCATCGAATCCTCCCGCGGCAAACCGGACGCCATAGCCTGCGCCGCCCGGCCCGAGTTACGGTGCGCCATCCGCAGCGGCCTGGCAACACGCAGCCTCCCGTCCCGGTCAGCGCGGGACGGCGGCAGAACTGACGGACACGCTCACGCAGGTAATGGGAAAGGTGGCTGCGGCGAAAGAGGACGTCGCGCCCCTCCCGCCTAGACCATTAGCTATTCAAGGATCGGCCCGAGGCTGAACGGCGCAGATCCCCGATGGCGAGTTCAACATTCTGCCAGCGCTCCAGACCGGTGGTGTCACCTTGCTGGCGCGCCTCTGCAATGCGCTCGACGACGACAGCCTGGGCGCGCAGGCCATGGAGCGCCATCAGGTTTTGCGCCGTGAACTTGGCGTCTGCTTCGTTCATGCTGATCCTCCTGTTGCAAGAACGACAGGAAGATAGGGAGGCTACGCGGGGATATCCAATCTGCGTCCGTATCGGTTTTCCGTTCCGCCAACCGCGTCAGCATCCCTCGATCACAGTACCGGTGTACGGCTCGATATAGACGGTGTGATCGTTAACTGCTTTCACGCCAGGGGTGTTTTCCGCGATGACGCGAATGCCGTGGCGTTCATCTTCATTGGTAATGGTGCCCTACAGATCGCCGACGCCAGCCGCCGCGCTGACGTTGACTGTTGTCTTCGGCGCCCAGGGCTGGGCCTCCAGTGCGTCTAGAACCGCGGTGCGTCTAGAACCGCGGTGCGGATGCTGCGGTCGTCGACTGCCAACGGCGCCACGTTTCGTACCCGGCCAATCAGCGCGCGCAGCAGATCGGCTCGGCTCACCACGCCGACCACCCTGCCGTCGGCAATAACCGGCAGGCGCTTGATGCGGTGTCTCTCCATTGTGTCAACCACGTCTTCCAGCGTTGCGTCCTGGGCAATGCTGAGCACCTCCTCGGTCATCACGTCGCGGACGTGCCGGCCGTGCGCCCGGGTAAAATCCGCGGCCTGGCGGGCCGGGGAGGCAAGCAGGCGAAGCCACCATGGGCGGTTGCGCTGGGTGCCGAGTTCATCGCGGCGCAGCAGGTCGCCCTCGGTCACGACGCCGACGAGCTTGTCGTCCTTCTCGACTACGAACAGACCGGAAATATGCTTGGACAGCATAAGTTTCGCGGCCTCCTCCACCGTCGCGTGCGGGGCGATGGTGACACAGTTGCGAGTCATGACGTCGGCGACGATCATCGGGTTCTCCCCATCCGGCGATTTGCGGCTGCGCGGCGATTCTGGTCGCGCGCCGTCTGGCCCATGCGCGTATTCAAGCGCGCCCGCATTGCGCCAGGTCAACCCCAAGGATCTTGGACGCGAATGCCAAGATTCACTAGGGTAGCAGGCTTTCGCCGATAGGAGTGATGATGGGCCCTCTCGTAACGACCGAATGGCTGGCGGGGGAACTGGGCAAGCCGGACATCGTCGTGTTCGACGCAACCAAATATCTGCCAAACGAGCCAAAGGATGGCCGCGCCGAGTTCGCGCGCATGCATGTCCCAGGGGCTAGGTATTTCGACATCGACCAGGTGGCCGATC
>DASYBP010000051.1:0-5383 GCA_036500715.1 Rhodopila sp. | reverse complement strand
GCCGCCGCCATCGGGCCGTAGACCATGGTGACCAGCGCCATGAGGAAACACAGCGTCACCACCAGCATGAACGGCTGGGCGCGGAAGATATCGAATGGGTTCGCAATCTTGACCACCGACGGATTCGACGCCGCCGGGTAGCCCACCGCGGTCAGCGCGGACACCAGATCCGCGGCAAAGCTCTTCGACTTCGGGTCAAGCGTCTTGTCGCCGATCTTGACACTGGCCTCGGTCCCCGGCGCCACATCCTGCTGCGAATAGGTCACCGAAGCCCGAGCCAATGCGCCCTTCGCCACGTCACAGCCGCTGACGAACTTAGCCAGACCCGTCGGGTTGAACTGGAAGGAGCAATCCGCCGGATCGGCCGCCACCACGACCTGCACCGTCTCATGCGCCTTCGTCAGCGCCGGGTTGGCGGTTTCGGCGATATACTTGAAGACCGGGAAATAGGTCAGCGCTGCCAGCAGACAGCCACCCAGGATGACGGGTTTGCGGCCGATCTTGTCGGAAAGCCAGCCGAACAGGATGAAGCCGAATGCTCCTATCACGAGGGCCCACGCCACGATGATATTGGCGGTGAAGCTGTCCACCTTCAGCACGCCGGTCAGAAAGAACAGCGCGTAGAACTGGCCCGCATACCAGACCACGGCCTGGCCCGCGACCAGTCCAAATAATGCCAGGATCGCCCACTTTGCGTTCGCCCACTGACCGAACGCCTCGCTCAGCGGAGCCTTCGAATGCCGGCCCTCGGCCTTCATCTTCTGGAATGCCGGGCTTTCACTCAGTTGCAGGCGGATCCAGACCGAAATCGCCAACAGCAGCACGGAGAGCAGAAACGGGATGCGCCAGCCGTAGGCTTTGAAGTCATCGGCGGACATGGACGCCTGGATTGTCAGGATCACCAGTAGCGACAGGAACAACCCCAAGGTCGCCGTCGTCTGAATCCAACTCGTGTAAAAGCCGCGGCGCCCGGCGGGCGCATGTTCGGCGACATAGGTCGCCGCACCGCCATATTCCCCGCCGATCGCCAATCCCTGCAGGATGCGCAGGCTGATCAGGACGACGGCCGCGGTAATGCCGATACTGTCGGAAGTCGGCAGGAGACCGACCACAAAGGTGGAAGACCCCATGATTATGATCGTCATCAGGAAGGTGTATTTACGTCCGACCAGGTCGCCCAGGCGCCCGAACACCAGTGCGCCAAACGGGCGCACCAAGAACCCGGCGGCGAAGGCCAGAAGGGCGAAAATGTTGCGCGTTGTCTCGTCGAACTGACCAAAGAACTTGGCGCCAATGATCACCGCAAGCGAGCCATACAGATAGAAATCATACCACTCGAAGACGGTTCCAAGTGACGACGCAAGGATGATCTTTTGCTCATCCGAGGTCATTTGACGAACCGACGGGACCAACCCGCCCGATCGCGTTGCGCCTGCACTCATGAGCTTCTTGCCCTCCCAAAGCATTGCTTATCAAGATCGGGATCGTCATCTTGGGGCGACTCAGACCTTCTACCGCCGCCAAAACTGGGCCGCGGCCCCGAGATGCTTAACTTGTTTTTGCCGCGAGTGACAGTAGAGAAAGCAGGCTGGGGAAAAACCAGGCTGGGGACTTTACCGCCCCAGAAGGACATGACCGCCGGTGGACGGCCAGCAGGGTTGCGAGACCGTCACCGAGAAGGCAGGGTCGCGGGCGTGGAAGGCATGCGTCACCTCAGCGCGGACGCGCGGTTCGCTGCGCTGATCGGTCGAATCGGACCGCCCCGGCTGGCAATCCAGCGCGGACGCAGCCCGTACGAGGCGCTCGTGCGCGCCATCGCGCACCAGCAGGTGCACGGGCGGGCGGCAGAGGCGATCCTGGGGCGCTTCTCGGCGTTGTTTCCGGGGCAAGAGTTTCCGGCGCCTGACGCAGTCATGGCGACGGCGGACGCCACGTTGCGGAGTTGCGGGTTCTCCGGAGCCAAGATCGCCGCCATCCGCGATATCTGCGCCAAGGCGCTGGACGGCACGGTACCGACCCGCCGCCAGTCGCTGCGGCTGAGCGATGAGGCCCTGATCGAACGCCTGACGTCGATCCGCGGCGTCGGCCGCTGGACGGTCGAGATGCTGCTGATCTTCACCCTTGGGCGGCCGGATGTGCTGCCAGTGGACGATTTCGGCGTGCGGGAGGGTTACCGCGTACTGTATGGGCTGGATGCGCAGCCGAAACCGAAACAGCTAGGCCAAATCGGCCTGGCCTGGGCCCCCTATCGATCACTCGCGACATGGTATCTTTACCGCGCCGCTGAGGAAGCCAGGCGACAGGGCCCGGTCAGCCGCGCCTGAGCGATCCGCCGCAGCGCCTAGTATCGCGCCTCAGACAAGCGCGGTACATCGCCTCTTGTTTGAAGTGGCCGATTCACGCGGCAATCGCGATCGCTTCGCGGCTCACGCCTCACCGCGATCGGACACTAACTGACATCAGGATCGGGGCGGCACGATCCGGAACACTGTCATGCTGCGCACCGCCAAGGCGAGCAGCCGATCATCTGCTGACGCACCAATGGCATTGGGCCGGGTCGCGGTCGGCAGGCGGAGTACGACCGTGACGGGCATCTCGTCGTCGCGCTGCGCCGCCGGCACCTCGGCCTCGATAACCGAAACGTCCTTTACCTCACAGGAGCCAATGCGAACGCCATTTATCAGCAGCTCTACTTGCTGGAGCGGCAATCGTTCCTTGACCACGAACGGGCTGGCGATCAAACGGACAACGAAGCGCCCCTCGCCTCGCAGGCGCGGCAACTGGACTGAGCACTGGTGGGCAGCGGTCCAGGTAAAACTCTCCTCGGCGCGAGCCCAGCCCTCCAGCCGAAAGTGTTCACCGCCCTGGTTTGCCCCAAATCCAGCTTCGACGATCGTTTCTAGAACGGCGGTTCCGGGAATCTTGGCCGACACCACGGCAAGGTACACCTCGACGTACTTGGCGGCCTCGGCAACCAGGATGTTTTGTTCCACGGTGTTCTGCATCGTGCGCGGCAACGGCGGGCACGCATTGGCACCAAGCCCCTCGGCCAAGGGCAACCCGCCCAGGCGCGCCACCTCCTGCCCGGTAATCGATGCTCGGCCGGTTTCAAGCAATGCCCACGAAACGAGATCGTAAAGCTTGCGGTCCTCCTGGGTTGCGGCATCCAGCGCGGCGGCACATAAACGCCGAGCCTCGGCGTTCGCGAGGATCGGTTCGGAACGGTTGTGGCGGGTCTGTTCGGTGATGCCCCAGCGTTCGGCAAGCCAGCGATCATAGTTCTTCGTTGTCGTGATCTCGACGTTGTGGACGATCAGATTCTTCAGCGCCGCGGTATAGATCGCGCCGGAGCCGCTTCCGAGATAATAGGACGCACGATTTGGTTCAGAGATCAGGGGATTTAGCAGTGCCCTGAGTGTCAGTTCCTTCAGGTCTCCGTTCGTCAACCCTTCGGGCAAATGGGTCAGGTCAAGCAGGTGCAGATACTCGGCCGCGTCAGGTTCCCGTCCCCGGGGATCCTGGCGAATCCGGCCGATTACATAATTCGCCTGCGAGACCATCAGGTCTATGGGGTCGCGCAGGACGGTGAAAATGCGATCATCCGGGCGGACACCGGCGACGTCTGCGTATTTCCCTAGCTCCATGTGGCCATAGACAAAAAAGCGGTCGGCCGTTATTGCCGCGCGCGCCAGGCCGCTGACGATCTCAATGAATTCGACGTCGCTCGTCCAGCCGCCAACCTCGAGCATCTTCGGTATCGGCAGGGACCGGCTGCCGAGGTTGAGAATCAGGTCGGTGCCGGCGCATTTCGGGACATGGATGAAGACGTCGCGTCCCGTCGACGGATACGCGTGCAGAAAGGCGCTCATCAACCGCTCACGAAACGCGCGCGACAGCAGAGCGTCCCGGAAATGCTGTCGGGGGTCGTAGCCGGAACCGGGGGAGTCAGCCGACCCAGGATGACGGCCGAGTAAGACTTGATGGATGTGCCGCGGCGCGACCCCCGTGAAGTCGATCATCCCGAGGAATGCGTCCCATCCAGTCTGCGGATTGTACAGCGCGAGTACTCGGAATAATTCTGCTCCGCTGCGCGGCATTCGCACGGGCGCATGGCGAAACCGGTCGAGCAGATCTTTCTGCGTTTCCTGGCTTTTCACACCGTCCCCCAACGTCGCCTCCTGCGCGTCGTCGCAGCCCGCGAGATCGGGAACGATATCCAGGGCCAGCTTCGATACCGTTCGCCTCCGTGCCATCACGGCGCCTGACGTTTGTTGAATAAACGCTTGGTCTTGAGGGATGCAAACAATATATCGATCGAGGAACAGGATGGTGTTTTGACCTTCGCTACCGACGCGCGGCCGGACGGTCGGGGACGCGACAGATCGCGGACGCCGAAACGAATGCCGGTACCCTCGGAAGCGCGTCCGCCGAGCGGCCCTGAGCCGGATTGAAATGTGGTAGTCTCGATGCGGTGCGAGCCTGCGCTTGCTCCGTAGCTCCTATCAACTTCTCTAGGTTGTAGGTTGTCGGCGGCCGCACCAATCGTGGCCGAGGTCGGAGGATGGCGGGAGATTACCCACCGCCAATTTTTGGAATCAGATAGATCTCGCTGTCCGGCTTCAGCTCCGCGGCGTAGGAATCCTGGAAGATTTCGCCGTCTATGGCGATCGCCATGCTCTCCTCGACCTGCTTGCCCAGGCCGGCAAAACGCTGCTCCAGTTCCAAAACCAGCCGGCGGAAGGTGGTCGCCTCCACCTCGAATTCCGTCTGCCCGTCAGCGAACTGCTGGGCAACGGAACCCGAGGAGAGGACAACTCGTGGCATCAGCGGCCCCGCCTATCCCTGGGCGTCGATCGCTGCTCGGACTTTCGGCGGCGACATCGGCAGGTCCGGCATCCGCAGACCTGTCGCGCTGCGAATGGCATTGGCGATCGCCGCCATGGGCGGAACGATCGGTACCTCGCCGACGCCGCGGGCACCAAACGGATGACGTGGATTGGGCACTTCCACCAGCACCGCCTCGATCATTGGCACGTCAGAGGCGACCGGCACGCGGTAATCGAGGAACCCGGCATTCTCCATCTGACCTTGGGCGTTGTAGATATATTCCTCGTTCAATGCCCAGCCGATACCTTGGGCCGCACCCCCCTGGATCTGGCCTTCCACGTAGCTGGGATGGATCGCCTTGCCGACATCCTGGATCGCCGTGTAGCGCTCGATGGTCACGTGACCGGTTTCCTTGTCGACCGACACGTCGCAGATGTGCGCGCCGAAACCTGGACCGGCGCCCTGCGCGTTCACCGAGACCTCGGCGTTGATCGGGCCACCGGTACGGGCCGACTTCAGTGCCAGTTCGGCCAGATCGAGCGGTTCGAAAGCCCCA
>DASYBP010000050.1:0-24283 GCA_036500715.1 Rhodopila sp. | reverse complement strand
GCCACAGTGGTGGCCACGCCGGCCATCAGCGAATGGGCATGGTTGGAGAGCGTCAACGCCTGGTCAGCGAGACGAGCCGCTTCGTCCGCCAGTTGGTTCGGGTTCATCTAGGCTCGTCTCCTCCGGCCGTCAGGCGGCCTTTTGGGGCAGGAAATCCGGGTGAACGACAGCGCCGCCACGGGTCAGCATGACGCCCTTCACGATGTCGTCCGTCTCCGGCAGCTTTGGCGCCTTGGTCTCGTTGTCCCAGAACGTGGTCAGGAACGTCAGCAGGTTCCGCGCGTAAAGCGAGGAGGAGGCGACCGGGATCCGGCCCGGCCAATTATTGAAGCCCAGGATGGTGACGCCGTTTGGTGTGGCGATGCTCTGGCCGGAAACCGTGGCCGCGCAATTGCCGCCGGCCTCGGCCGCCAGATCGACGATGACGCTGCCGGCGCGCATGCTGTCCACCATCGGTTGCGTCACAATCACCGGGGCCTTGCGGCCCATCACCAGCGCGGTGCAGATGATGATGTCGTTCTTGGCAACCGTCGTTGCCATCAGCTCCGCCTGTTTCTGGCGGAAGGCGTCGCTCATTTCGCGCGCATAGGCGCCAGTCTGGGCGGCGGTTTCCGCGTCCTCGACACCAACATAGGTGGCACCGAGGGATTTGATCTCTTCCTTTGCCGCGGGGCGTACGTCGGTGGCGGACACGATCGCGCCCAGACGCCGAGCGGTGGCAATCGCCTGCAACCCGGCGACCCCGGCGCCGACGACGAACACCCTGGCGGGCGGGACGGTACCGGCCGCGGTCATCATCATCGGGAAGCCGCGGGGGAATGCATTCGCGGCCTCGACGACGGCGCGATATCCGGCGAGGTTTGCCTGGCTGGACAACACATCCATCGACTGCGCCCGCGTGATCCGCGGCAGCAACTCCATCGCCGCCGTATCGATCCCGGCGGCCGCAAGGCCAGGCACCAGATCCGGATCGGAGAAAGCCCCGGCGATACACACCAACAGCGCCCCGCGCGGAATCAGCGCGCGCTCCTCGGCGCCAGGCGTCTGGACCGCGAAGACGATGTTGGCGCCTGCGAGGACCGCGGCCGCGTCGGCGGCGACCTCGGCGCCAGCGGCGGCGAATTCGGCATCGGCGATCGATGCACTGGTCCCTGCCCCGGATTCCACCGCCACGGTCAATCCCAACCCGATCAGCTTCTTGACCGTATCCGGAGTGGCGGCCACGCGGGTCTCGGCGGCTCGCCGTTCCTTCAGCACGGCTAGGCGCATGTGTCTTATCCTTTACGCACGGGGAACCTTCCGCGCAGCAGGCGCGCGCTCGTTCCCAGACTACGGGCGGGGCCTGAATGCACCGCGGATGCGGACTGTGCAAGGGGGGAAGTGCCGCCTGGCCAGCGGCAGAACGGTCGGCCGGGGCACGACGACTGGCCCAGGCCGGCTGGCTCTGGCCGGGCGTTTACCGGCCCAGGTCTGGTTCGCTAACCGCGCCCGGCGGTCCAGGCGCCGTCGATCGGCAGCGCGGACCCGTTGATATCATCGCCCGGCGGGCTGCAGAGGAACGCGATCAGCCCGGCCACGTTCTCATCCTTGACGAATCTGCGCGACGGCTGACGGATCGCGAGGAAGTTCGCCTCGGCGTCTTCGAAGCTGCTGCCATCGCGCTGCATTTCCTGGCGCAGGCGCCAGTCGATCGCGGGAGTCAACACTGTCCCCGGGCAGATCGCGTTGCAGGTGATGCCGGTTCGTGCCACTTCCAGCGCCACCGCCCGGGTCAGACCGATCAGTCCAGTCTTGGTCGTGACATAATCGATCCGGTTGACCGTCGCAAACATTCCATAGATCGATGCCATGTTGATGATGCGACCCCAGTTTTTCTCTCGCATGCCCGGCAGCGCCAGCCGGATGGCATGGAAGGGCGCGGACAGATTGACGGCCAGCGCCTCGTCCCACTGCTCGGGGGCGAAGTTTTCGACAGCGCCGAAGTAACGGACCACCGCATTGTTCACCAGGATGTCCAGGCCAGCATGGGCATCCTGGGTGCTGGCGATCAGGTCGGCGATCTGCGCCGGGTCCCGTAGGTCGGCGGGGTGGTAGCGGGCGCGGACGCCCAGATCGCGGAGTTCGGCCAGGCGCGCCGCGATCACTTCGGCCGCGGCAAAGCCGTTCAAGGTGACATTGCACCCAAGCGCGGCGAGCGCTTTCGCCGTCGCGAAGCCAATACCCCCGAGCGACCCCGTAACCAGGGCGGACCTGTTGGCGAGCATGATGCGGGTTCCTCCTTCGGTGCCGGCAACCTTACCGCTCTTGGAGCCGGCGCCAAGGAATGGAATAAGTGCCGCAGAACGAGTAACGGAGGAAAACATGGCACTACTGGATCGCAAGGTCGGGATCATCACCGGCGCCGCATCCGGCATCGGCGCGGCGACCGCGCGCGTGCTGGCGCGAGAGGGGGCAAAGCTCGTTTTGACCGACATCGACGATACCGGCGGTGCGGCGATGGCCGAGGAACTTGGTGCCACCTATCTGCACCACGACGTCTCCGAAGAAGACGGCTGGCCCGCGGTCATCGCCGCGGCCGAACGCCTCGGACGCCTGGACATCATGGTGGCCAATGCCGGCATCGGCATCATGGGCAGCGTCATCGACATGTCGCTGAAGGACTGGCGCCGCCAAATGGCAATCAACGTCGATGGTGTGTTCCTGTCGGTCAAATACTGCGTCCCGGCGATGCGGCGCGCCGGCAACGGCGGCTCGATCATCATACTGTCCTCGGTCGCGGGCCTGCGCGGATCAGCCGGGCTGGCCGGCTACAGCGCCACCAAGGGCGCGGTGCGGCTGTTCGCCAAGTCGGTGGCGCTGGAGTGCGCGCAGGCCGGGGATGGGATCCGGGTCAACTCGGTGCACCCGGGTGTCATCGCGACACCGATCTGGACCAAGCTTCCGGTCGGTCAGAATCAGCCGGTCGACCCCCACGTTATCGCGGAAAACATCGTGCCGCTGGGCAAGGCCGGCGAGGCGTCGGAAATCGCCGACGGCATCCTGTATCTTGCATCCGATATGTCGAGCCACGTAACGGGATCGGAACTGGTGATCGATGGCGGCATGACCGCCGGCCGGATCACCCGCCTGGCAACGTGAGGCTGTTTGAAATAACCGCGGCTGTCGCCCACGCTGACCATACCGTCGCGATCACCTGGTCCGACGGGGTCCGAGGGGCGGTTGATTTTCTGCCGATCATCGACCGAGGCGGCAGGCTCACACCGCTTCGCGATGGCGATTATTTCGTGGCGACCATGCAGCGGCTGCCGGCCGGGGCCGGCCTGACCTGGCCGGAGGAAATCGACTATTCGGCCGATTTCCTCCGGCAGGTCGCATTCCCCAGTGGAGGACCGACAGGTAGAAAAGGCCCTACAGTGACTTGTACACCGCCGTTTCGAAGTCCTCAAAAATCTGCACCGCTTTTGCGTCGAAGAACGGCAGCACCTGCGTGGCGTAGACCCCCGCGACCTGCTTCACCGGATCGATCCAGTAATAAGAATTCGCAAGTCCTGCCCAGGCCAGACTGCCGGCCGATCGTCCGGTCTGCAGCGGCTCGGGATTGATCAGGAAGCTGAGGCCCCACTTCATGCCGGCGATGAAATCGACATCGTTGGTCGCCCACGGCACGGCGGACTTCATCGGGTTGCAGACCAGGTCACCCATGGCGTTGCGCGACATCGTCGCGACCGTCTCTGGCTTCAGCACCGGAATGCCGTTGAACGTGCCGCCATGCATGATCATCTGCACGAACTTCAAGTAGTCCCCGACCGTCGCGTAAAGCCCGCCGCCGCCCATCTCGAATTCCGGGTCCTGCGGCAGTTCGGTATCGGTGGAAGCCAGACCATCCGCCGTACGAGAATGGATCTTGGCCAGCCGCTGCCGCTGAGTGTCGCCGATCTTGAAGCCCGTATCGATCATGCCGAGCGGTGCCAGCAGATTATCGTGCATGTAGCGGCCCAAAGTCTGACCTGAGACCGCCTCGACCGCCTTGCCGACCCAGTCGATCGAGATTCCGTACTCCCATTTTTCGCCCGGATCGGACGTGAGTGGCAAGGTCAGGGCGGCATTCTGGCAACTGATGATGCCCGGCGTGCCGGTGACCTCCATGTAGCGGACGATGTCGGGGTTCCACAGGTCATAGGCGTAGCCAGACGTATGGGTCAGCAGATCACGCAAGGTGACGCCCCGCTTCGGTGTGCGCAGACGCGGCTTGCCGTTTGCGTCGAACCCATCCAGCACCTGCACGCGGCCGAGTTCCGGCAGGACCGTGGCGATCTCGCCATCCAGCGACAGCTTGCCTTGCTCCACCAGTTGCATCGCGCAGGCGGCGGTAATCGCCTTTGTCATCGACGCGATCCAAACCACCGTGTCGGCGGTCATGGGGGCGCCGGTTGCGAGGTCACGCTTACCGAACCCCGCCGCGAAAATCACGCCATCCCTGTTCGCGGCCGCAGCGACCACGCCGGGAACGTCGCCGGCCTCGGCTGGCTGACGGAGAACGGACGAAATTTGCTCTGAATTGGCCATGAACTTCCCCTGTATTGACCCCTGAGTGCGACGTATCGCGCTTCTCTGATGCGCGATACTAGCCGATCCCGGGGCAGGCGTCTGCCCGGCTTATCCAGTCTTGCCGCGGTGTGGATCCGCGGCCGGCAGGATATCGCGGATGTAGTCCCGGCCTTTCCATTCCGGCGCGGGCGGGTCATAGCCCGGCCGCGGCAAATAGGCTGACAGCCGGCCGTTCTCCAGATCATGCACCGCGCGCGGGCAGTTGGAGAATAATTCGCAGACCACCCGCACCACCAGTTTCGCTGCGTGATGTCGGATCAGCGTGTCGGTGTCGTCGACTATCGTCGCATGGCCGTTGATACGAACCCGCGCGGTCTTGCCGTCGAACTTGACGAAGAGCAGCCCCACATTCGGATTGCGGCTGATGTTCCCCAGGGTCCGATACATGGAGTTGCCGTCATACTCCGGAAACTCGATCGTTCCAGGTGCAACGATCTTCACGAAACCGGGCACGCCGGAGCGCATGCTGCAGTCTGTATAGTCGCCATAGGAGGTCGCGATGAAGAAGAATGGCGCGGACTCGATCATGACGCGGTCGTCGTCCCAGAAGTCCCAGCGGCGGCGATGTTCGGCCAGCCTGTCCGCGACACGCCTTCCGTCGAACCGATCCTGCAACCCCCGCATACCGTCGTGGTAGAATGCCCGCCGCTCGGTCATTGGTCATGCTCCTGGCAACTTGGTATCGAGACTAACCGTTGGCACCGGCTCCCGGAAGCCGCCGGACGGACGGACTTAGCGCCGGCGGCCACCCCAAATTGGGGTCAGAGTTCGCGCCACCTTGCGTGGCGTCTGCCAGACGATGATTGTGTCGTAATCCGATCAATGGGGGATCATTGCGGAATCAGCAGCGCGCGGCCGGGCGCCTCGAAGACCGTGCGGCTTCGAACCCTCGGCGGGGGCCATCGGATTGGGGGGCTGTTTTGCGGCAAAAGCACCGTTGGCCGTTCGGCGTGCCGAGCCTGATCCCGCGATCGGCGCCAGCGGCTGCGTGCCATAGGCGGGCGGCAATGTACTCGTGCCTGACCGACTTTGCGGCGTTGGTTGGGGGCCGGATGGTTCAGCCATCGGCGGTCCAGCGTCCTGATCCTGCCCCTGCTCCTGATCAGGCTCCAGGACGGCCGTCGGATTAGCGGTGATGCCGTCACCGAAGCCTGCGTCGGGCGTGTTCTCACCGAATACCACTGGAATGGCGACCGGATCGGAGATGCCGGCTTCCGCCAGGGCCTGGTTGGGATCGTCGCCTTCCCCGACAACCACCGCCCGGATCGAGACGCGGTCGAAGCTGGGAACGCGGGTCAGGGGTTCGTCGCTCATTCTTCCAGGTCCATAGTTCCTGATATGTTCTTACCTGAATCGGTCGGGGTACGCAAGCATTTTCCGTTTGGCCTCATCGGGGCGTGCCAAAGAGGCACGACTCTGGGGCACAACCCCTGGCTTACCGCGCCACCGGCACCCCGGACGCCGCCAGCGCCGCGGCCTGCCGCTCGGCCAGAGCCGCCTCGCTGAAATCGGCCATCAATTCGACAAACAGCCGGCTCCAGTTCAGCTCCGCCTTCAACCGCAGGAACACTCCACCCAGTCCGATCGCCGAGCGGTCCATCAGCACGAACTCGCGCGGCGGCATGACGCCGCCGGTCCGCTGCAGACCGGCGTGTACTTTTTCAGCGACCTCGCGGCCGAAGGTGGGATCATCCGTCTCCTGAATGCGGCGCACCCGATCCTGGGTGAAAGGCTCGTACAAAAACTTCGCCCACATGTTGAGCACGTCCATTTTCTCACGCGACAGGTCGGTGAAGCCCCACGTCTCGTAGGCATGGTGAGCCTTGTCGTCGTCGTGGTCGCGCACCGCCTCGAACAAGTCGATCACTCCGGTCACGAATCGTGCGCTGAACACGCGGATCGCGCCGAAATCGAGCAGATTGACCGAGCCGTCCGCCCGAACTTGATAGTTCCCGAGGTGCGGATCGCCGTGAATGACGCCGTACCGGTAGAACGGCACGTACCAGGCGCGGAACAGCGCCTCGGCGATCCGGTTGCGCTCCTGTTGCGGCGGGTCCTCGGCCAGGCGCTGCATCAGCGGGCGGCCGTCCAGCCAGGTCATCGTCAGCAGACGGGGGGTGGTCAGCGCAGGAACCGGCACCGGGACCTGCACGCCCGGCTGGTCCTGCAGCATCAGTCCGTACAGGCGCATCTGGGCCGCCTCGCGGAGGTAGTCCAGTTCCTCCCGCAAACGCTCACGCAGTTCCTTGTAGATCTCGTCGTGCTGGATGGCGCTGTCCATCCGATGGTAGACCGCCATTGCCAGCTTCAACTGCCGCAAATCGGCCTCGACGGTGCTGGGCATGTCCGGATACTGCAGCTTGCACGCCACATCCGTCCCATCCGGCAGACGCGCGCGATGCACCTGCCCGAGGCTAGCAGCGGCCGAGGCTTCGTGGCTGAACGACGCGAACTTCGCTTGCCAATCGGGTCCCAACTCACTCGCCATCCGCCGGCGTACGAAGTTCCACCCCATGGCCGGCGCATTGGACTGAAGCTGTGCCAGTTCCGCCGCGTATTCCGCTGGCAGCGCGTCAGGAACCGTTGACAGGAACTGCGCGACCTTCATCAACGGCCCCTTCAAGCCACCGAGAATGGTCCTCAGATCCTCGGCATGCGCCGCTCGGTCGGTCTTGATACCGAACATACGCGCCCCGGCGACCCGCGCGGCAATTCCGCCAACAGCCCCGGACGTGCGCGCGATCCGGCGAAATTCGCCGAACAGGTTGCTACCGGACATCGGTGTGCCACGGTCGCAAGTCAGGCGGCGTCATCTTCTCGCTCTCGTTCGGCTGCGCATCAACATTTATATTTGCGGCCGCCACCTGATTGCAACCCGCCGCCAGCGCAGCGATTTCCGCGGCCCGGTTCCGAAATCCGGCGAACTTCCGAATCTAGAGCTAACCGTTCTTCGCCTTGTTCTCCAGAGCCTCGGTCAGCCGCTGCGGATCGACCTTCACCTCGACCCCTGCCCGTTCTGTCTGCAATACCATGATCGCGCGTGAGTCGCGGCTCCCCCAGCCGCGATTCAGGCCCTCGGCCAGATCAGCCAGGGCCAGATTGGCCAGGCGCATCGGCACATTCAGCTCGCGTCCCAAGGCCGTCGCCAGCGAGACGTCTTTGTGCGCCAGCCGAAGCGCAAAGGCCGGCGGCTCGTATGTGTTGGGCAAGAACTGATCGGTCAGCGAGTCGAATGCGCCGCGCCGGCCGATCGCGCCCTGGCGGACAGCTTCCCAGATCGCCAGCGGCTCGATGCCGGCCTTGACACCCATGCTGAAGACTTCGGCCGCGGCGGCGGTGGCAATGTAGCCGTAGCAGTTGTGCACCAGCTTGGCGACCGAGCCGGCACCGATCGGGCCGATGTATTTCGCCTGGTCCCCGATAGTGTCGAGCACCGGCTTCCATTTGTCGAAGACGTCCTGCTCGCCGCCGCACCAGATCGCCAGCTTTCCGGTCGCCGCCCCGCGCGGACCACCGCTGACCGGAGCATCGAGCAGAAACGCACCCTTTTTCTGGTAGTCGGTATGCGCCTTGCGCACGGTCGATGGCGCGTTTGTCGTCAAGTCGAAATAGGCCACCTCCGGACGGATGGTCGACAGCAGTCCCGTCTCTCCAAACGAAACTGCCTCGAACTCGGCCGGCCCCGGCAGCGACGTGAAGATCACGTCGCATTCGGTGGCCACCGCCGCCGGACTGGCGGCCCAGACGGCACCGTTCCTGACATGAGACGCCGCGGCGTCTCGGCGGACATCATGGACCACGACGGTGTGGCCGTCCTTTTGGATGCCCCTCTGTAAGTTCGCGGCCATGCTGGCGCCCATGGTGCCGAGGCCGATGAACCCCGCCTTCATTGCTGCCGTTCCGGATTAGCTGCCTTCATGGATTGGCCTCGAAGATTTCGCGCGCGATGTTCGCGGCGGACATGGACGCCGGCCAGCCGGCGTAGAACGCGACATGGGTGATCATCTCGGAAATCTCGGTCTTGGTCAGACCGTTGTCCAACGCCCGCTGCAGATGCCCGCGCAACTGCTCCGGCCGATACGTCGCGGTCAGCACCGCGCACACGATCAGGCTACGGTCGCGCTTGGATAGTTCGGGGCGTTCCCAGATATCGCCGAACAGGACTTCCTCGGTTACCTCGATCAGCTTGGGAACGGTGTCGCGAACGCGGTCGCGCGCCGCTGATGACGGGACTTGTGCCATGCGATCCTCCTGTTGGTTGGCGTTGTGCCCATTGCACACCAAGCCGCCGGCCCTGTCCAATCGCCGCTTTTCGTATCGGCACGATTGAGGGCGGCGATATCGCACGTTCGGTTTCGTTCCCCTACGGCATCGTTGCGCTGCTGCCTCCGTCAACGATGATCTCGGCGGCGGTGATGAATCTTGCCTCGTCGGACGCGAGGAACAGAACGGCGTGGGCCACATCCCATGCGTCACCCATGTGACCCATCGGCACCGCCGCGTTGCGCGCCTCGATCAGCTTCTGCGGGTCGTTGCCGCCCACGCTGCGGGCCAGCCGGTATTCCACCAGCGGCGTGTGCATCAGCCCAGGCACCACCGTGTTCACCCGAATGCCCTTTTTCGCATAGGTGCCGGCCACGGACCGCGACAGTTGGATCACGCCCGCCTTGGCGGCGCTGTAGCCGACGTGCGATCGCCCGCTCATGAAGTCGTTCCGCATTCCGGCCACCGAGGCGATGTTGACGATCACGCCCTTGCCTTGCTCGAGCATCACCGGCAGCACGTACTTGCACCCGAGGAACGCCGTCTTCAGGTTGAAGTCGATTTGCCGATCCCAGACCTCCTCCGTCATCGAAACCGGATCGCCGGGCGCCGACCCGCCGACATTGTTGACCAGGACGTCGATCCGATTGAAGCGGTTGACGCAGGCCTGCACCATCGCTTGCACCTCGTCGGCGATCATCATGTCGCAGCGGTGCACGGCGCAGGTACCTCCCTCGCCTTCGATGATCCCCCTGGTTTCCGTCATCGCTGGTTCGTCAATGTCGATCAGGAACACAGGCGCCCCCTGCCGCGCGAGCAGCACGGCGGTCGTCTTGCCGTTCCCCCAGATCGAGCTGCCACTTGGTCCGACCGACCCGGCCCCGGCCACGATCGCCACCTTCCCCGCCATATCAAGCATTCCAGGTTCCCCCCATTCGGATGGCTGGGAGATAAGCCCGCTCGGTTCCGAGGCAAAGGGTGGTCGGGGGAGTCTCCTTGGGGACGGCGACGGGAAGCGCCGTACAACCCCTGCAGCGGTTAACCCCGCGAACACCTCGCTCTTTGATTCTCTTCCGCGTGCCGTAGAGTACACGGACTGAAATATCAAAAATATTTTCCGAACCAGAATACAATAATATGCACCACTAATGCAAAGTTAATACCGTGTCGTTATTTCATGGTTTTTGTAAGGTCGTCGGCGATGCCGATCTCAATGGATCATCCTGGCGACAAGATCGTTTCGTCAGTGCGCGGGCGTCTTGATCCACCTCAGAACCGCCGAGCCGGATAATCGCCTGGTCTGTGCGCCCGTTCACCGCAAGCGATCGCACCGGATGTCAAAAACACCGCAGGCAGCACTTTCGCTGCACGTAAGGATGCACCGCCATGAGCACGGTATCCGAGTTGGACCACGAAGCGATCGACCAGCAAGAGATATTTCCCCAGCGCTCCGCCGAGGGAAGACGGCGCGGTGGTTCGGCCAATTCGCTGGGTACCGGAGTGAGTTTCGCCTGCCTCCCCATTATCGCTGCGGAATTGCTTGCGGTCTTTCAACACGGCAGCGTCGTCACGTTCGCCGATTTCATCGAGATGTTGGCCACTGCCGCGGCGGCAGCGCCGTTGTGATTGACGGCCGCACAGTGATGCGGTGAACGCTATCCTCGCTGCCGTCGGCTTGAACTTCAGGCTCCTGCTCGCCTGGCTCGCCGACTTCTCCCGGGCCGGGCTAGCGAAGGCCCGCCCCGAACGCCCGCACTCTTACAAAAACATCATTCGGATCGTTTGAGGCGAGTTCTTCAGGACGACTTCCCGGTGGCATCTCAAATCATCGCAGCGCCGCCAACTCCCTGCGGCAGACCTGCGCGAAAGCCACCATCGGGTCGCCGGCGAGGTCGTCCATCGTCGCACGAACCTCGGCGTCGCTGCGGTTCGGTGCATCGTAGATTGCCATCAGCTTCTTGATGACCTCGTCGGCGCCTTTGGCAACTTCGTCCGAGGACAGCAGAAGAATACGCCCGCGCAGAGCAAAAATATCGACCAGAAACGCATAGTTGATCTTTTCCTCCGCGACCGCATGCGAGTAAAGCCGAGCGGTCTCCTCAAGAAATCTGCCGTATAGCTCGCTGCGGCGGTTACGTTCAGCGGCGAGACGGGCCGCCCGGGACTGCGCCACTTGCATGACCCAGGAGGTGGCGAACGAGGTGACCCCACCGACCACAGTACCGGCCAGGGCAGAGAAAGTTGAAACGTACGCTTGGTCCATGACCATTTCCGAACAGTGAGTAAACGTGAGCGTTACAATACATCGGGTTGCGGAGCGACCCAGTTGTCTCCCCTGGCGTCCGTGCGGCGTCCGGTCTAGTTTTAGAGAAGCCGTCGTCACGTCAGGATGGTGGATTTGCAACTTCACTGCCGCCATCGGCACCGTTGCTGGTTGGCTGAGGGACAGGCTCGTCGACGATCTGATGGCCCGCTCGGTTCGCATCAAACGGGCCAGACGGCGAGCTGAAGGGACCCGCCGGATGTTGCTCAGCCTCGGCCTGATCTGTTGTGTCAGTTGGTGGGGGAAGCAATCGCCCGCGTAACGGATGTTCCCGTCCCTGGGCCGGTGATCGGGCTGGTCCTGTGCGTGGTGCTTCTGCTGCTGCGCGATCGGCTAAGCTCGCGCGTGCCATCCGAGTTGCGTGACGACACGTTCGAACAGACCGGCCGCGGCATCCTGTCACACCTGTCGCTGCTGTTTATTCCGGCGGCCGTTGGGGTCGTTCAGCGGCTGGACGTGCTGGCCGGCAATGCGCTCGCGATCGCTTCAGCGCTGCTGGTTTCCACCTTGCTGAGCCTTGTTGTTACCGCCTGGGTGTTCAATGTCGTGGCGAGGCGCGCCAAATGAACGGTCCGGCGAGCCGCGCCAGATGAACGACGACGTTTTCGCGCTGTGGGTCTATCTCGCGCGAACGCCACTTCTGTGGCTGACCGTCACGATCCTGGCCTACTGCCTGTGCGACAGGATTTCGGCAGCGCTACGCCGGACCCCGCTGGCGAACCCAGTTCTGCTGTCGGTGTGCCTGGTTGGCATCCTAGTGCGCGGCACCGCTACCCCGTACGCCACGTATTTCGACGGAGCTCAATTCATTCATTTCCTACTCGGACCCGCGACGGTCGCACTCGGGATTCCGCTGTACCAGAACCGCCACCTTGTCGCGCGCGCGATCCTGCCGATGGCCTGTGCCCTGGTTGCCGGTTCGGTTACCGCTTTGCTCTCGGCGGTCCTAATCGCCCGCCTGTTCGGGGCACCGCCGGCGATTGTCATCTCGATTGCGCCGAAATCGGTCACCGCCGTGGCCATGGGTATTTCCGCACGGCTCGGTGGCGACCCAGCGCTGAC
This sequence comes from Rhodopila sp., assembly GCA_036500715.1. Lineage (GTDB taxonomy): Bacteria > Pseudomonadota > Alphaproteobacteria > Acetobacterales > Acetobacteraceae > Rhodopila. The sequence continues at coordinate 12,027 of DASYBP010000050.1, read as the reverse complement.
GGCAGTGCTGGTGATCCTGACCGGCATCTTGGGTGCAATCGCGGTTACCCCCCTGATGAACAGTCTGCGGATCACCGACAAGCGCGCCCGAGGCTTTGCCGCTGGGTTGGCGGCCCATGGTATCGGCACGGCGCGTGTTTCAGGTCGACCCGCTTGCCGGCACCTTCGCCGGGATCGCGATGGGTCTGAATGCTTTGCCAACTGCCATTCTCGTGCCGCTGCTGCTCCAGTGACGCGCGACGCCGCGGTTCGTGGACCTTGACACTCTGGCATACAAAATACAAAATATCTCCAACCCGGAGGATAACCAACCTGTCTCAAGCCCAGCCACGGCTGCGGATCGAACCGCTGGACCCAGGCTTCGGGTTGCGCAAGCAGGCCTCTGACGCGATTAAGCGCGCGATCACCGAAATGGACATCTATGGCCAGCGCGAGGACATCCGCCTCGACGAACGCCAGCTCTGCGAAGACCTGGGCGTCAGCCGCACGCCCATCCGCGAGGCGCTGTCGGTTCTCGAGCAGGAGGGATTTGTCCGCACCATCCCGCGCCGCGGTATCGTCGTCGTGCGCAAGACCAAGCGCGAGATCGTCGAGATGATCACCGTCTGGGCGGCGATCGAAAGCATGGCCGCCCGCATCGCCGCGACCAAGGCGACGCATTCCGAGATCGACGCGCTGACCAGTCTAATGGACGCGTTCGAGGAGGACCCGACCGGTCACCTGACGGAATACTCGGACGCCAACATGGCATTTCACAAGGCGATCATTCGCCTCGGCGGGATCGAGCTGATGTCCAGCCTGACCGATACGCTGTTCATTCACATGCGGGCGGTGCGCGCGGTGACGATGACCCAAGATAATCGCGCGCAACGCTCCGTCGCCGACCACCGGGCGATCATCGCCGCGCTGCGGGCAGCCGATCCTGATCTGGCCGAACGCCAGGTGCGAGACCATACGCTGGGTCTCGCGGCGCATGTGGAACGGCATGGCAACTTTCTGGATGGCCCCCGGGCCGCCGTAGAACCTCGCCGGCCAAGCGTTTTTGGAGGAAAATAGCATGTCAGAGATCACAGGCAGCACCGCCTCTGTTTCCACGGCGAATGATACCCTGGCGCAGAAACGCCGCGACGGCAGCGTGGTGTCCGGCGGTCATCTGGTCGCAAAGGCGCTGAAGGCCGAACAGGTGGATACGATTTTCACCTTATGCGGCGGCCATATCATCGACATCTATGATGGTTGCATCGACGAGGGCATCCGCATCGTCGATGTGCGGCATGAACAGACCGCGGCGCACGCCGCCGACGGCTACGCCCGCCAAACCGGCAAGCTGGGCTGCGTCGTCACTACCGCCGGACCGGGCTGCACCAACGCCGTGACCGGCATCGCAACCGCCTTCCGCTCGGAAAGTCCTGTCCTGCATATCGGCGGCCAGAGTGCTCTGTCGCAGTGGCGCATGGGCGGGCTGCAGGATTTGCCGCACGTCGACATGATGAAGCCGATTACCAAGTTCGCCTCCACGGTGATGTCGACGGAACGTGTCGCGGATATGGTGTCGATGGCGGCGCGTGAATGCTTTGCCGGCGCCTACGGCCCGTCTTACCTGGAAATCCCCCGCGACGTGCTGGACCGGGAGGTCGAGGTCACCCGGGCCGTGATGCCGCAATCCGGCCATTATCGCGCCTCGGCGAGGTCGATCGGCGACCCGCGCGACGTCGAGCGTCTGGCGGATCTAATGACCAACGCGGAACGCCCCGCGATCCTGTTCGGCCAGCAGGTCTGGGCCGCCCGCGGCCATCAGGAAGCAATCGCCCTGCTGCGCGGGCTAGACATCCCGGGTTACTTCAACGGCGCCGCTCGGGGTATTCTGCCACCCGGCGATCCGCATCATTTCGACCGCACCCGGAGCCTGGCGTTCGGCAAGGCCGATGTGGTCGTAATCGTCGGCACTCCGTTCGACTTCCGCATGGGCTACGGCAAGCGCATCAACGTGCCGACGCTGGTGCAGATCGACCTCGATTACCGCACTGTCGGCAAGAACCGCGACATCGACTGCGGCATCGTCGGCGACCCAGGGGCGGTGCTCGGCGCGGTTCTGCAGGCGGCCAGTGGACGCCTCAAGAGCGACAAGCGTCAGATGCGGCAAGCGTGGATGCGCGAATTGGCCGCTGCCGAGGACGTGGCACTGAAGAAGCTGATGCCGGCGTTCACGTCTGACCAGTCGCCGATCCATCCCTACCGCGTCGCCTATGAGATCAACGAATTCCTGTCCGATGACACGATCTACATCGGCGATGGCGGCGACGTGGTGACCATATCAGCCCAGGCGGTACGCCCACGCGCGCCCGGCCAGTGGATGGATCCCGGGGCGTTGGGCTCGTTGGGTGTGGGCACCGGCTTCGCCATCGCCGCCGGACTCGCGCAACCGAAGAAAGAGGTGCTCTGCTACTACGGCGACGGCGCCTTCGGCATGACCGCGTTCGACATGGAAACCGCCGACCGTTTCGGTGCGCCGTACATCGCGATCATCGGCAACAATTCGGCGATGAACCAGATCCGTTACGGGCAGCTGGCAAAATACGGGCCGCAGCGCGGCAACGTCGGCAACAAACTGGGCGACATGGAATTCTCCCATTTCGCCAGGATCTGGGGCGGCCACGGCGAGGAGGTGCGGGACGCCGCTCAAATCGCCCCCGCGCTGCGCCGCGCCCGGGAATTCGTTGCGGCGCACGGCAAGTCCGCGGTGGTGAACATCTGGGTCGATCCCAACGAATACGCGCCCGGAACCAAGGCGCAGACGATGTACAAGTGACGATCCCCGCCAGCCGGATCGTCATGGTCGGCGAAGGCTGACCATCCACGACTTTGCCGACTCTCCTAACGCCCCAATCAAGGGAGAATCCTCATGACCAAGGCTCTCGACGGTGTCCGCATCCTGGACTTCACCCATGTCCAGTCGGGCCCGACCTGCACCCAACTTCTCGCCTGGTTCGGCGCCGACGTGATCAAGGTCGAGCGTCCCGGCGTTGGTGACATCACGCGTGGCCAGTTGCAGGACCTCAAGGGCGTCGACAGCCTGTATTTCACGATGCTGAACCACAACAAGCGCTCGATCGAGATCGATGGGCGGCACAAGGTCGGCAAGGACGTGCTGGAAGGCCTGGTCAAGTGCTGCGACGTCATGGTGGAGAACTTCGCGCCCGGCGCCCTCGACCGCATGGGATTTGGCTGGGACCGCATCCAGCAGCTGAACCCGCGGATCATCCTGGCCTCCATCAAGGGTTTTGGGCCTGGCCCGTATGAAGACTGCAAAGTGTATGAGAACGTGGCCCAATGCGCCGGCGGTGCGGCCTCCACCACCGGCTTCGACGACGGCCCGCCACTGGTGACCGGCGCCCAGATCGGCGACTCGGGCACCGGCCTGCATCTGGCCTTAGGGATCGTCGCCGCCCTGTTCCAGCGCCACACGACCGGGCGCGGACAGAAGGTCGATGTGGCGATGCAGGACGGCGTGCTCAACTTGTGCCGTGTCAAGCTGCGCGACCAGCAGCGCCTCGCGCATGGGCCGCTGACCGAATACCCGCAATATCCGGACGGCAGTTTCGGGGCGGCTGTGCCACGCGCCGGCAACGCCTCGGGCGGCGGCCAGCCGGGCTGGATCCTGAAGTGCAAGGGTTGGGAGACCGACCCGAACGCCTACATCTACTTCATTGCCCAGGCGCCGGTATGGGAATCGATCTGCGATGTCATCGGCAAGCCGGAGTGGAAAACCGATCCGGATTACGCCAACCCTGCGGCCCGCCTGCCGCGCCTGCGGCACATCTTCGACACGATCGAGGCCTGGACCATGACGCAGACAAAGTTCGACGCCATGGCTATTTTGAACAATTACGACATCCCCTGCGGGCCAATTCTGTCAATGAAAGAACTCGCCGAAGAACAGTCGTTGCGTGCTACCGGGACGGTGATCGAAGTCGATCATCCGACGCGTGGCAAGTATCTGTCGGTCGGTAACCCCATCAAGATGTCCGAAAGCGTGTCCGAAGTGAAACGCTCTCCATTGCTGGGCGAGCATACCGAGGAAATCCTGCGCGCGGTTCTCGGGCTTGACGATACCCGGGTGGCCGAGGCTCTGGCCTCCGGCGCCCTTGGCGCAGCGCGGCAAGCCGCAGCCGAATAACCCGCCAGTCGTCTAATCGCTCAGTCCTCCGGCCGGCACAATTGTCGCCGGGGGCACGATCGGAAAAAGACCGGCCGCACGCTGTCGTTCCGCACCTGCGATCCTTGACTTTTGCCCTGGTAGTCCCGATACCCCGCCCGTCACGCGGACGGATGCATGACACGCGCATGCGCGATTCGCGTTTGGCTGCTTGGCGCGCCGGTTGTGGGCGCGCCGGTTGTGTCCCGCGGCACTGCCTACCACGAATAGCCACATGCAATCGACTGGACCGGATTTGACCGAAACAACCACCGCCTCACCGGAACCAACCGACGCGGAAAGGCCTGAAGCGGCGACCATCAAGACTGAGAGCACCGTTGCCGCCGCGCCAGCATCGGCGCCCACTCCGCCGGTCCAGGACGATTCGGCCCACTCCGTCGAAAACGAGGCTTATACCGCCGGCGAGGACCAGGGCAACGCTTCCCATCAGGCAGACGCGCCCGCATCGCTGATCCCGATCGCCGAAGGGCCGCCGCCGGAACCCGCCCGTCCCCTGTTCTCGGACCTCGGTCTGTCCGCCGAAGTGCTGCGCGCCATTGATGATATGGGGTATCGCCATCCGACGCCGATCCAGGCGCAGGCGATCCCCTACGTCCTAATGGGCCGGGATGTGATGGGGACGGCGCAGACCGGCACCGGCAAAACCGCTGGCTTCACGTTGCCGATGCTGGACATTCTGTCCGGCTCACGCGCCCGCGCCCGTATGCCGCGCAGCCTGATTCTGGAGCCGACTCGCGAACTGGCCCTGCAGGTCGCGGAGAATTTCGTCCAGTATGGCAAGTATCTCAAACTGACCCACGCCCTGATCATCGGCGGCGAGAGCATGTCCGATCAAAGGGACGTTTTGAACCGCGGCGTCGACGTGCTGATCGCCACACCCGGCCGGCTGCTGGACATGTTCGACCGCGGGACCATCCTGCTGACCGACACCAGGCTGCTGGTCATTGACGAAGCTGACCGCATGCTGGATATGGGCTTTATCCCCGATGTCGAGCGGATCGTTTCGCTGCTGCCGAAAATGCGGCAGACCCTGTTCTTTTCCGCGACGATGGGTCCGGAAATTCGTCGCCTGGCCGATGCGTTCCTGCAGAACCCCAAGGAGATCGCTGTGTCGCGCGCGGCCTCGGTCGCCACGACAATCACCGAGGGCCTGGCGCTGGTCGCCGAACACGACAAACGGGAGGCCCTCCGCCGGTTAATTCGCAGTCAGAACGTACAGAACGCGCTAATCTTCTGCAACCGCAAGCGCGACGTGGATATCCTGTACAAATCATTGACGAAACATCATTTCGACGCCGGGGCGCTACACGGCGACATGGCCCAGACCGTCCGCTTCTCGACCTTGGAGAAATTCAAGGCCAACGAACTCCGCCTGCTGGTATGCAGCGACGTGGCGGCGCGCGGCCTCGACATCAGCGGCCTGTCGCATGTGTTCAACTTCGACGTGCCGATCCATGCCGAGGACTATATCCATCGCATCGGGCGTACCGGCCGAGCGGGGCTGGAGGGCAAGGCGTTCACCATCGCCTCGCCGGAGGACCGTTACGCGGTGGAGCAGATCGAGAAACTGATCCATCACCCGATTCCCCCGGTTATCGTCGAAGGCCTCGATCCGGTGGACTGGGCCGAAAAGGACGGTCGGCGACGCCGGGGCCGGAAAGGCGCACCGCCGAAGAAACCCGCCGACAAGAAGTCGCGCGAGGTCAAGGAAAAAACCGAGAAGCTGCGCGCCGAACGATCGCGCCCGGAACGTAGCCGCCCCGAACGGTCACTCGCGGAACGGAAACGCCCGGAGCGCGTGGATCAGCCAGAACTGCCGGCGCTGGCCGAGGAACGGCTGCCCCGGCGTGGGGAGACGCGCCGTCCCGATCCTCGGCGTGAAGAACCCAGGCGCGACGAGTTCCGCCGGGAGCGTTACCGGCGCGACGATGACCTTGGCCCGTCCGTTGTCGGCTTCGGCGACGACGTCCCGGCCTTCATGTTGCTGCGCGCCCGCACGTCCCACAGCACCGACAACAGGGAGACCGACGCATGAACGACGCCGCTGTCCGCCCGGCCAGCCCGTTCACGCCCTTCGCCTGGGACGACGCCCTGCGGCTGGAGAGCGCCTTGTCGGAGGACGAACGCGCGATCCGCGACGCGGCGCATGCGTTCTGCCAGGAGAAGCTGTTCCCGCGCGTTCTGATGGCCAACCGCACCGAGACATTCGACCGCGAGATCATGAACGAGTTCGGGGAAATGGGCTTCCTCGGCGCCACCCTCGAAGGCTACGGCTGCGCCGGCGTGAACTATGTCAGCTACGGGTTGATTTCGCGCGAGGTCGAGCGGGTCGATTCCGGCTACCGTTCCGCGTTCTCGGTCCAGTCATCGCTGGTGATGTATCCGATCCATGCCTTCGGGTCCGAAGACCAGCGGCGGAAATACCTTCCCAAACTCCGCACCGGCGAGTTTGTCGGCTGCTTCGGCTTGACCGAACCGGATGCCGGCTCCGACCCGGCCTCGATGCGGACCCGCGCGAAGCGGGTCGATGGCGGCTTCGTCCTCAATGGCTCGAAGACCTGGATCACCAACAGCCCGATTGCCGATGTGCTGGTGGTCTGGGCGAAGGACGACGCCGGCGACATTCGCGGCTACATCCTGGAACGTGGGATACCCGGCCTGACGCAGCCGAAAATAGAAGGAAAATTCTCGCTGCGCGCCTCGGTCACCGGCATGATCATGATGCAGGACGTGTACGTTCCCGCCGAGAACCAGCTTCCTGAAGTGAAGGGTTTGCGCGGCCCCTTCTCCTGCCTGAACAACGCCCGCTACGGCATCGCCTGGGGCGCACTGGGTGCTGCCGAGTTCTGCTGGCACGCCGCTCGTGACTACACAATGCAACGCATGATGTTCGGCCGGCCACTCGCCGCAACGCAGCTCGTCCAGAAGAAGCTGGTCGACATGCAGACCGAGATCACCCTTGGCCTGCACGCCGTCCTGCGCCTCGGACGGCTGATCGATGCGCATGACGCCGCGCCAGAGATGATCAGCCTGATGAAGCGGAACAACTGCGGCAAGGCACTCGACATCGCCCGGGTCGCACGCGACATGCACGGCGGCAACGGCATCGTCGACGAGTATCACGTCATCCGTCATGTCATGAACCTGGAGACGGTGAACACCTACGAAGGCACGCACGACGTCCACGCGCTGATTCTCGGGCGGGCGCAAACAGGGCTTTCCGCGTTCTGACTGGCGACTGCCGCGTGCAGTCAGCCCAGCAGTTCGCGCAAGGCCTCGAGTTCCCGCAGCACTTCCTCCAGGAGGCCGCGGAGGCGCTCTGCCTCCCCGTCCGGTCTAGGCCGCGACATCCCGCGCGTCATTTGCGTCGCGGCGGGTGGCGGTGTGACGAGTTCAAGTCCGGGGATCAGAGGCGGGTCTTCGACTTTCTCCGCTTCCGCCGCGGCGCGCTCCTCCGCGGTTGGCGGGGGGATATCATCGGACAACTGGCCCCCGCCCTCGCGCAACAAACGCTGCACACCCTTGATCGTGTAGCCTTGCGTGTAAAGCAGATCCGCGATCTGCCGCAGCAGCACAATGTCGTCCGGCCGATAGTAGCGGCGTCCACCCCCGCGCTTCAAAGGACTGACTTGCGGGAACTTTGTCTCCCAAAACCGTAGCACATGCTGTGGGATGTGAAGTTCGTCGGCTACCTCACTGATTGTTCGAAAGGCATTCGGTGCCTTCTTGGGACGTGACCGAGCGCCGTGGTCGATGGCAGCCGCGGTCACCTCGTCATTCATGGGGCGGTCCCCTCAGAGGTTCCCCAGGCGACCCCGAGTGCCTTCGCCCGAGCCACCCCGGGGGCCTTCGCCCCGGCAAGCGGCGGGCCGCCGCTCTCTATCCCTACAGGGGCGATCTCATTCATCTTCTTCCTTGCCAGGTGCGGTGCCGTTCACATGCGCCTTCAGCACGTGACTGGGCCGGAAGACTAGAACCCGGCGGGGCAGGATCGGCACTTCTTCGCCCGTCTTCGGGTTGCGGCCAATCCGACGCCCTTTCTGTCGCACAGAAAACGTACCGAATCCACTGATTTTAACAGATTCACCTCGCTCCAGGTGGGTGGCGATCCGATCCAGAACATCTTCCAGCAGGTCGGCGGACTCATTTCTGGAGAGTCCAACCTGGGTATAGATCATTTCAGCTATATGAGCCCGGGTGATCGTCAGCATAATTGGACGCTATGCAGATCGAATCGGCACGTCAAGGTTGCGATTAAAAAAATCTTAGCGGATCAGAGGTTTGCAGACGATCCCGTGGTCCGTGTCACAGCCGAACCAATGCCGATCCCCAAGTCAGTCCGCCGCCGAGCGCTTCCAGCAGAACCAGATCGCCCGCGCGGATCCGCCCGTCGGCGCGGGCTTCGGCCAGTGCCAGCGGCACCGAGGCAGCCGAGGTGTTGGCATGCCGATCCACGGTTACCACGACGCGCTGGGGTGGCAGCCTCAGCTTGCGGCCCATCGCGTCGATAATGCGCCGGTTGGCCTGGTGCGGCACCAGCCAGTCGACGTCGGCATGGGTCAGGCCGTTGGCGGCAAGCGCTTCCTCGACCGCCTCCGCCAGACGCGTCACCGCGTGACGAAACACTTCACGCCCGTTCATCACCAGGTGACCAGGCTTGTCCGGCTGGCCAACCGCGCCATCGACATATAGGATGTCGCCCAGCGTGCCCTGGGCATGGAGATGGGTGGACAGCACACCCCGCCGGTCATCGTCTCGCAAGTCACTGGCGCGCAGGAAAACTGCCCCGGCCCCGTCGCCAAATAGCACGCAGGTGCCACGGTCCTGCCAGTTCAGGATGCGCGAGTAGACCTCGCTGCCAATCACCAGGATCCCCTGCGCCTGGCCGGACCGGATCATGCTGTCGGCGACCGACAGGCCATAGATGAAGCCGGCGCAGGCCGCGGAGAGGTCAAAACCGAAGCCCCGTGTGATACCCAATTGTGCTTGCACGCGCAGCGCGGTCGCCGGAAATGCCTGGTCAGGCGTGCTGGTCGCCAGCAGGATGGCATCGACATCCGTTCGGGTCACCCCAGCGTCCGCCAACGCCGTCACGGCCGCCTCGGTGGCCATGAAGGCCGCCGTCTCATGCTTGCCGGCGAAGTGCCGCTGGCGGATACCCGTCCTCTCGCGAATCCATTCGTCCGATGTATCGACCGTCCGCGACAATTCGTCGTTGGTGACGATCCGTTCGGGCAGGTATCCGCCACAGCCGGCGAGAATGGAACGAGGCGGCATGAGGGGTCCTGCTCAGGCGGTGGCGAGGTGGGTGTCGTCGGTCGAGTCCGATCGCGAACTACCGGCCCGACCGCCATCGGCGCTGTCACCCTCGTTCCGGTCGGCGGGTACGGGTTTGTCGAACGCAATACGGGCAAGATCCTCGCGGATGCGCTCGTTGAACCGGTGCACGACCATGTCCATGGCGACATCTATAGCGTGGGCGAAGCCCTGGGCATCGGTCCCGCCATGCGACTTCACCACCACGCCGTTCACACCGACCATGACAGCCCCGTTATACCGGCGCGGATCAAGCCATTCCCGCAGCCGGTCCAGCCCTGGGCGCACCAGCAGGTAGGCGATCTTGCCCGCGATGCTGCTGCTGAAGATCTGCTTGAGGAACTCCACGATCAGTTTCAACGCACCTTCGCCAGTCTTGAGGGCGACATTTCCGGTGAACCCGTCCGTCACGACGACATCGGTGGTGCCAGCGGCGATATCGTGGCCCTCGACGAAGCCATGGAACTGGGGACCGATATGGCTCGCGCGCAAGACCTCCGCCGCCTCGCGGACGGTGTCGTTGCCCTTCAACTCCTCGGACCCGACATTCAGCAACCCAATGGTCGGCGCCGTCAGCCCCAGGACAGTGCGCGCGAAGACGTCGCCCATGACGGCGAATTCGACCAGATTCCGCACGTCGCAATGCACGTTGGCACCGAGGTCCAGCATGACGACGTCGCCGCGCGCGGATGGCCCGATCCCGGCCATAGCCGGGCGATCGATCCCCGGCAACGCCTTGACCACGATCTTCGCCAAAGCCAGCAGGGCCCCGGTGTTGCCGGCGGACACCAGACCCTGCGCCTCTCCTGACGCAACGGCGTCGATTGCCAGGCGCATCGAGGATTGCCGGCTGCGCAGGGCGGCGGTTGGCTTCATATCGTCGCCGATCACCTCGGGCGCATGGCGCACGGTGCACGCCGCGCCTGCACGCTTGCGCCGGCACAGCCGCGCGGTCAGTGCGGTCTCGTCGCCAATCAGCAGGAAACGCGCCGCCGGATGCCGCTCGGCCGCGAGTTCAAGCCCGTCGATGACCATATCGGGAGCATTGTCGCCCCCCATCGCATCCACGGCGAGCGTGAACGGACCGGTCACAGGTGAACCGGAAGCACGCTGCGACCCGCCCTCAGACCCGAACAGCGCCTCGTAGCGGCTTCCCGGCCGCGACGACCTCGCGCCCATCGTAGTGGCCGCAATGGCTGCATACGTGGTGGGGCCGCTTCGTCTCGCCGCAATTGGGGCACTCGGCATAGGCTTCGTGCGGCAGCGCTTGATGGCTTCGGCGCATTCCGGCGCGCGACGGGGAGGTCTTTCTCTTTGGTACGGCCATGGGGCGGCGCCTCTTCGGTAACGACATCGGCCCCGCGAACCGCGCGAGGCCTAACAGCAATCCGCGATTGGATAGGAACGCGAGCGGCGCCCTCTAGCAGAGCCACCGTTCCGGGGCAATGGTCCATGGATGGCGGCTCCCATCTCTAGTGTCCCGGTTCGGAACTTCGCCGTGCTTGCATCGGCCGACTGCGAACTTCCGAACCGACAATAACGCTAGCTAAGCATTGTTTTCGAGTGTGGTTTATGGTCCCCAAGTCCACTCCGATGCGCGCCTCAAAGTATGACGGACTTCGGAACCAGCACACTAGTGCAACCCAGCCAGGACCTTTGCGTTCGCCCGCATGACCAGAACGCGGCGGATTTTCTGCGATGGCGTCAGCAGCCCGTTCTCGATCGTGAACGGCGCCACCAGGCCGTGCCGCCTGATCCGTTCGGTCGCCGACAGCCGGTGATTGGTCCGGCTGACTGCAAGCGCCACCGCGACGTCGTCGTAACCCTCGGCTGGAACCACCAGCGCACTGACCCCGCTGCGACCCTCCCCAGTGATGACGGCCTGGGCAATCTCGTTTTCCGCCATCAGCATTCCCTCGATTTTCGCCGGCGAGACGTTCTCGCCGCCGGACAGGACAATCATGTCGCGTTTCCTGTCGGTAATACGCAAATAGCCACCGTCGAGTTCGCCGATATCGCCGGTGTGCAACCAGCCGTCCCGAATGACCGCCTTGGTCTCCTGCGGGCGGTTCCAGTAGCCGTCCATCACCAGATCGCCGCGCACCAGGATCTCACCATCCTCGGCGATGCGCACATCGACGCCCTTGAGCGGGGTGCCGACGGTGTCGATCCGGATCGCGTCGGCCGGATTGGCACTGATGACCGGACCGGCCTCGGTCTGACCGTAGCCCTGCATGATCATCATGCCCAGCGCGAGGTAGAATCGTCCTATCTCGGGCTCCAGCCGGGCGCCGCCGGACATCGCGGCGACCAGGCGCCCGCCGAAGCGGGCGCGAACCCTGGCGCGAACAAGCCGATCCAGGATCGGGTCCAGCAGGTTCTCCATCAACGTTAGCTTCTCTTGGTCGAGGCGCTTCGAGCCGATCGTCATCGCCATCCGGAACAGGCGCTGGCGAAGTGGCGTCTCCCGTGCCACCTGAGACAGCACGCGCATC
>DASYBP010000049.1:0-3126 GCA_036500715.1 Rhodopila sp. | reverse complement strand
ACGATCGACAGCGCGAGGGCGCGGACCTCATCCGGAAGCCGGTGATTACTCGGTTTGCCACGACGCTTCGAGAGCAGACTGGTGGCGCCGATCTGTCTGAGGCCTCGCAAGAGGCGAAACACCTGACGCCGGTGCAGACCAATCAGCGCGCAGGCATCAGAAACCCCGAGCCGCCCTGACTGAACCCGTAACAACACGTCGAGCCGGGTGAACTCCTGCTTGCTCATCGACAGCACCGCCATGACCCATCTCCCGGGACCCCGAAACCCGGCAGAGTGTCATCTCTATCTTGCACAGGGGTGTCATCTCTATATGGCGCTTACATCTGCGCCGCATAATGGATATTATGTTAAATAAAGTCGGCTGGACACTTCACCCAGGCGACTTTGGGCAACCTGCGATTTGCAGTACCATTCCGTCGTAACCAGCCTCGATGCCGGGCGGCAGGTTGGCCTGCATCCAGGCCCAGTCCATCTCGATTCCCATGTGCGTCAACACGGTACGGCGCGGCTTGACGCGATCAACCCAACTTTTGACGGCGCTCAGGTTGGCGTGCGTCCAGTGCGTGTCGTGACGAAGGAAGCAGTCCACAACCCAGGTGTCCAAGCCCTCCAGCGCAGCCAACGCGGTGTCGTCCAATGCCACGCAGTCAGTGGAGTAGGCGAAGTTGCCGACGCGCAGACCAAGCGTCTCCACACGGCCGTGATTCTGCGCGAAGACGCTGACCGACAGGCCAGCGACGGCCTCAAACGTATCGCTGGGCTCAATTGGCTTTGCTTCAAGAACAGGCCGGTAGAATTCCACGCGGTCCCTGGGTCTGAAAGCGTAGTCGAACCGATGTGTCATCTCGGCCAGTGTCTCGGCGGTGGCAAAGGCTGCCAAGGGGCGGTTTGCAATGCGGTTGAGAATGCGTACATCGTCGATGCCGGTGATGTGGTCGGCGTGGGCATGAGTGAACAGAATGGCGTCCACGCCGGCGACGCGGCAGTCCAGCAACTGGGTGCGCAAATCAGGCGAAGTATCGACCAGAAGTCGTTGATTATCCGGTGTTTCGACGACGATGGAGGAGCGAGTGCGGCGGTTCCTGGGCTCGCTGGGGTCGCAATCGCCCCATTCACCGCTGCCATCGGCGCCGCCGATCATCGGAACCCCGGCCGAACCGCCGGTGCCCAGCAGGGTCACCTTCATACAGCGGCCTTGCGGAAGAGCCGGCGGAAATTGCTGGTTGTCAGATCGCCCAGCGCATCCAGGGTCAGACCACGGAGTTCGGCCAGGAGCTTGGCCGTATGCGCGACCCAAGCGGGCTCGTTGCGCTTGCCACGAAATGGCACCGGGGCGAGGTAGGGTGCGTCCGTCTCAACCAGCAACCGGTCCAGCGGGACGTCCCTGGCGATCTCACGCAATTCCGTGGAGCGCGGGAAGGTCAGGATGCCGGAGAAGCTGACGTAACCTCCCATGTCCAACGCTGCCTCGGCCAGGCGGCGGGTGGAACTGAAGCAGTGAAGAAGAAAATCGAACCCCCCTTCCCTGTCGCGTTCTTCCTTTAGAATCCGAGCGATATCGCCGTCGGCATCGCGCGCGTGAATGCACAGCGGAACGCCGCCAAGGCGGGCGCCGCGGATGTGGGCGCGAAAGTTCTCCGCCTGAATGTCGCGCGGCGACCTGTCGTAGAAATAGTCGAGGCCGGACTCGCCGATGCCGATAACCCGGGCATGGCGCGTCATTTCGGCAAGGGTTTCCGGCGTGGGGATCGGTGCCTCGGAGGCATGGTGCGGGTGGACGCCGATGGTGCACCACAAGCCTGCCCGGACTTCAACGATGGCTGCTTCGGTCATGGCGGCTTCGGTCATGCCTGGCAGCCGCTCCGACTGCGCCATGGTGGTGCCGATTGTCACCATCTCCCTCACACCCGCCGCCGCCGCGCGGGACAGGATCTGGGGCAGTTCCGAGGGGGTGTAGTAGTCGAGGTGGCAATGGCTATCGACCAGCATTACGCGGCAGGCTCCACGTAGCGCGGGAACACGCCTTGCGGCGGCGGCAGCGTCTGGCCATCCGTCAACGGGATGGTCAGGTCGGCGAACCCGCGAGCGTCCCTGGGGACGCCGAGCTGGTCGAGCATGAGGGCCATGCTGGCAGGCATCACCGGCTGCAGCAGGGTGGCGACGATGCGAACCGCCTCGATCAGGACGCGCAGCACCGCGGCCATGCGGGCCTTGTTGGTCTTGTTCAGCGCCCACGGGGCCTGGCGGTCAATATAGCCGTTGGCGGCACGAACCACCTTCCAGACCTCCTCCAGACCATCGTGAAAGGTCTGGCGCTCGACGTTGGCGCGCATCAGGTCGGGCAGGGCGGCGGCGGCCTGTAGCAGCGCGGTATCGTCATCTGTGGCGCCTCCCGGCGCCGGCAGACGGTTACCGCAATTGCGCGCGACAAGCGAGAGCGTACGCTGCGCGAGATTGCCGAGATCGTTCGCCAGATCTACATTGATGCGGTTGATGATCGCGGCGTGGCTCAATGAACCGTCGGCGCCGAACGGCTTTTCCCGCAGCAGGAAATAGCGGATCTGATCGAGCCCGAAAATTTCAGCCAGCTTGCGCGGTTCGACCACGTTGCCCAGGGATTTGGACATTTTCTCCCCGTCCATAAGCCACCAGCCGTTGGAGGTCACCCGGCGGGGCAGCGGCAGACCGGCGGCCATCAGGAACGCCGGCCAGTAGACCGCGTGAAAGCGGATGATGTCCTTGCCGACGAAATGCACGTCCGCCGGCCAGTAGTGCCAGCGCGACGCGGTTGCATCTGGAAAGCCGCAGGCGGTGACGTAGTTGTTGAGCGCGTCGAGCCAGACATACATGACGTGGCCGGGCGCGTCTGGCACCGGGATGCCCCAGTTGAACGTCGTGCGGCTGACCGACAGGTCTTTCAGACCGCCCCTTACGAAGCTGGTCACCTCATTGCGGCGGGATGAAGGTGCTATGAAATCAGGATTTTGTTCGTAGTGCTTAAGTAATCGGTCCTGGTAGGCGGACAGGCGAAAAAAGTAGGATGGTTCGCGGACCCACTCCACGGGCGCGCCGGAAGGGGCGAGACGGGTACCGTCCGGACGCGTGGTGAGTTCGGACGGTACCC
>DASYBP010000048.1:0-8255 GCA_036500715.1 Rhodopila sp. | reverse complement strand
ATCGTGGTGTTCTCCTTGTCGATCAGCACCCGCTTCGCCTTGCCGAGCATTTCGAGCGTGACGTTCTCCAGCTTGATGCCGAGGTCCTCGCTGATCACCTGGCCGCCGGTCAGCACCGCGATATCCTCCAGCATCGCCTTGCGGCGATCGCCGAAGCCCGGCGCCTTCACCGCGGCGACCTTCAGGCCGCCGCGCAGCTTGTTTACAACCAATGTCGCGAGTGCTTCACCTTCCACGTCTTCGGCAATGATCAGCAACGGGCGCCCGGACTGTGCGACGGCTTCCAGCACCGGCAGAATTGACTGCAGGCTGGACAGCTTCTTCTCGTTGAGTAGGACGTAGGCATTGTCCAGCTCGACGGTCATTTTCTCGGCATTTGTAATGAAGTACGGCGACATATAGCCGCGGTCGAACTTCATCCCCTCGACCACATCGAGTTCCGTGACCATGCCCTTGGCCTCTTCGACGGTGATAACACCCTCGTTGCCGACCTTCTGCATCGCTTCCGCTATCATCTTGCCGACTTCCGGCTCGTCGTTGGCGGAAATCGTGCCTACCTGAGCGGTTTCCGCCTGGGTCGTGATCTTTTTGGAGCGTTTCTCCAACTCTGCGACCAGGGCGACCACAGCCTTGTCCACGCCGCGCTTGACGTCCATCGGATTCATGCCGGCCGAGACCGCCTTGGCGCCCTCGCGGATGATGGCCTGAGCCAGTACGATTGCCGTGGTCGTGCCATCGCCGGCAACGTCATTGGTCTTTGACGCAACTTCCCGCACGAGTTGCACGCCCATGTTCTCGAACTTGTCGGAAAGCTCGATCTCCTTCGCGACCGAGATGCCGTCTTTGCTGCTGCGCGGCGAGCCATAGCTCTTGTCCATCAGCACGTTGCGTCCCCGTGGACCCAATGTGACCTTAACGGCCTCGGCGAGAATATCCACGCCGCGCATCATGCGCTGGCGGGCATCGCCACCAAACCGAACGTCCTTGGCAGGCATTTGCTATCCTTCCCAAAAATCACTTGCATCGCCGGCCCATCACCGGCAGGGGCCGGTGATGGCGATTCTGATCGCAGCCAGACGGTTGCCGATCTGCCTGAGGCGGCCGGCCAGCCAACCACCGCCGCGACAAAATCTTGCCGGTAGCGAGGTGTTAGCACTCATCGCTATAGAGTGCCAGCAGTAAGATTTACCCACAACCAGTGCCATCCGCTGCCGAAGCGGCACCGGCCCCAGGACGCCGCGGCGGGCGCGTCAGTCTTCAAGACTCAATGCAGCGTCTGCCACTCGGCGGCCGAGGGCAAAAACCTGGTTGGACTAGTCTGTTCGGCGTGGTTGCCGGCAGCCGGGCAGATCCTTGGGCTTCACTATTCTCCGACGAGTCAGGACCCCGGTTTAACCTGGGATGCGGCAACGCTCGATCGCTACCTGACCACCCGCAGGCCGTCGTGCCGAAGACCATCATGACCTATCCCGGACTGAAGGACGATCAGAAGCGCGCGAATCTGATTGCTTATCTAGCCACGCTGCATTGATTTAACCACGTCGCGCGGCCGACCCAACCAGACAGTGTATTTCGCGCAACAAATCCCATATAACCCTGAACTTTAGCGCGGGTGGGCAAATTGGCGGCAGCAGAGATAACAACGGCAATGGTATCGGCGGCGTTTGGGGCGACTGCGGCGCAGGCGAAGCCGCGGGACGGCAATCCGTTCCGCGTCGGCGACTTCGTCGTCTATCCCACGCACGGTGTGGGCAAGATCGACAAAATCGGGTCGGAGGAGATCGGCGGCCACCGGCTGGAATTGATCACAATCTCTTTTGACGAAAACAAGATGACACTGCGTGTCCCGGTCGCCCAGGCGCGCGCCACGGGGCTACGGAAGCTGGCAACGCCCGAGGCGATGGCACAGGTCATGACCATCCTTGCCGGGCGTCCACGATCCAGCCGGCTGATGTGGGCCAAGCGAGCGCAGGAATTCCAGGCAAAGATCAACTCCGGCGATCTGAAGGCGGTCGCCGAGGTCTGTCGCGATCTCCAAAGCGTGGCAAACGGATCGGCACCTAGTTACAGTCAGCGTAATTTGTTTGAATTGGCAATCGACCGACTCGCTGGGGAGTTTGCCGGGATTGTCGGCACCGACAAAGCGGATGCGATCGTCAAGCTGACGCAAAAGCTCGTGGACGGACGCGTGGCCGACACCGCGCGATTGGATCGCGTCCGGGAAGATGCCGAGGCGAAGTCGGCTGATCCGGCGGCTACCCTGGCGCAAGCCGAGGTTTAGCAGACCGCCACTTTCTCCCGAAGCATTCCCAGCGGGACCCAGGAGGGGAATATGGTATTCAAGCCGAATTACAATCATCAGCGTGCCGAGCGCGATCGGGCAAAGCAGGCGAAGAAGGAGGCGAAGCTCCGGGAACGCGAGGATGCCGCGGCCATGCGCCGCAAGGCCGAACAGGAGGGAAATGCGCCAGCCGACCCCGAGGTCGCCGAATCGCGTGACCCGTGACCGCGGATGCTGACGGCACACCATCGACCACGGCAGGGGTGGCCTGATGCCCAGCGCGACGCCGCGGGTCAGCCAGATACTGGAGACCGCGCTCTACGTCCAGGATCTCGATCGATCCCGCTCGTTCTACGCGTGTATTTTTGGGTTCGCAACGATCATCGCGGATGACCGGATGTGTGCGATGGAGGTGCCGGGCGAACAGGTCCTGCTTCTATTCCGGCACGGAATGACCGATCAGCCGGCGCCTGGGCCGGGTGGGATCATTCCGGCGCATTACGGAAGCGGCGCGCTACATCTCGCGTTCGCAATCCCGTTTGGAGAGCTGGCAGCTTGGGAAGATCACCTGCTCAGTCACGACATCGCGTTGGAAAGTCGAATCAACTGGCCTCGTGGTGGAACCAGCCTGTATTTCCGTGACCCCGATGGCCACTCGCTTGAAGTGGCGACCCCGGGACTGTGGCCCAATCGCTAGCCGGAAATTTTTTCTGCCAAGTAAGAAATGACACATGCCCTGCGATCCCTCTGGCGCGCGGCTGTTTCAAAACGATGCAAAATCGTACCATCTGTTCGTCGTCTGACCAGACCGGCGGCAGGCTTGCGTTCGTTTCGACCCGTTCGTAGCGTCCGACCGGCCATCGGGAGACCACGACTATGAACGGCGCTGAAAGCCTTGTGCACTCGCTACTGAAAAGCGGCGTGACGACATGCTTCTCCAATCCAGGCACGTCGGAGATGCATTTTGTCGCCGCGCTCGACCGCATCCCCGGTATGCACTGCGTCCTGGGCTTGTTCGAGGGAGTGGTGACCGGCGCCGCGGACGGCTATGCGCGTATGGCCGGCCAGCCGGCGGCCACGCTGCTGCACTGCGGTCCGGGCCTGGCAAATGGTCTCGCCAATCTGCACAATGCGAGGCGCGCTGGCACACCCGTCGTCAACATCGTCGGCGACCAGGCAACCTACCACCGCCCCCTGGATCCCCCGCTGACAGCGGATACCGAGGGCTGGGCCCGTGGGGTCTCGGGTTGGGTCCGCACCTCGCTCGACGCCCGCGCCGTCGGGGCGGACGCCGCCGCGGCGGTGCAGGCCTCAATGATCGCGCCGGGCCAGGTCGCCACCCTGATACTGCCGTCCGACACGTCCTGGAACGACGGCGGCCTCGTCGCTGAAGCGCTCCCGCGCCTGCCCACACCATCTGCGTCGCCCAACCAGATCGAGGAAGCGGCGAACGCCCTACGCCGCGGCGGCACGGGCATTGTGCTGTTGCTGGGTGGTGTCGCACTGCAGGAGCAGGGTCTTGCGCTGGCACACCGTATCCAAGCCGCTACCGGATGCCGCCTGGTCGCTCAAGGGTCAAATGCACGCATAGCCCGCGGGCAGGGGCGCCTATCGGTCGAGCGTGTGCCCTACGTTGTCGAAGTCGCGGTAAAGGCGATGGAGGGAACGAAACACCTGATCCTCGCAGGCGCCCGCAAACCAGTCACCTTCTTCGCCTATCCGAACAAAGTTCAATCTTCGATCCCTCGGGATGCCGAAATCCATGTTCTGGCACACCCCGAACAGGACATCGTGGAAGCACTTGCGCGCCTGGCTGACGCGCTAAGCTGTCCAAAGATCGCTGCGCCGGACAACGGCAGCCGACCCGAGGCAGGGCGTGGCGCACTGACGCCAGAATCTGTGGCTGCGACGCTCGGCGCCTTGATGCCGGAGGACGCGATTGTCGCCGACGAATCCGTAACATTCGGCCGCGGCTTCTTCGCCAACACCAAGGCGGCACCCCCGCACGACTGGTTGAACGTGACCGGCGGCGCAATCGGCGGTGGCATGCCGTTGGCCACCGGAGCCGCAATCGGGGCACCCGGACGTCGGGTGATCAACCTCCAGGCCGACGGATCCGCGATGTACACCGTTCAGGCCCTGTGGACGCAGGCGCGTGAACGGCTCGACATCACCACCGTTCTGTTTTCAAATCGAAAGTACCAGATCCTGCTTGGGGAATTGGCAAACGTTGGCGCCAACCCCGGGCGCACCGCGCTGGACATGATGGACATCGGCAATCCTGATATCAACTGGCCGAATCTGGCGCAGGCAATGGGGGTCGAGGCAGCGCAGACCAATTCCGCCGAAGGATTCGCCGATCTGCTGGTCCATTCCTCGAAGCGCTCCGGCCCATTTTTGATCGAATTGCTGATCTGAGCGTTGCTGAACATTCTGGAGAAGTCATGGCCGGGTAAGCTTCCGCTTGACTGTAGCCACAATCGTGCGTACATCGGGGGCGCGTCGCTTGTGATTGTCGCGAGCCGCGCTTAACTCGAGCTTGGAACCAACCGAAGCTCCATCTGAAGGGAGGATAAAATGGCAAAGGCAAGCCGCAGCGAAGGCGCCCTATCGAAAGGGCGCTTGGCATCAGCCGCTAAATCCCGATCGCGCCCCGCCTCCAAAGCCCTGCCGCCGACCAGAGCACCAGCGGAACCGGCTCGGGCCGGATGGGCAACCGACCTCGTGTTCGACGTGCGGGAACCGAAACTTGCTGTCAGTTTACGGCTCGACGCGGACGTCCTGCGCTTCTTCCGTGCATTCGGCGCCGGCTATCAGACCCGGATCAACGAGGTCCTGAAGGCGTTCATGCAGGCGAGGGGTGGGCCTGAAACGGTCTCCCGCGCGGTGGTTGGCGCCCGGGCCAACCGCACGACAGCCAGTAACGGAAAACGCGCGCGCTGAGCGTGTCGCCCGTCATGGCCGGCCGCTTGGCCGGCCAGCTTCGGTTGTCGGTGCGATCTGTTGGGAAATCTCCCGCTCCGCGGTCTTCGCGATGACCCAGGCACGCAGGACGGCACGTATCGTGCGCCGCCAATCGAGATGGTTCGTCGTAAACCAGGACAACGTTTCGGCGTCGAGGCTCAGCACCATTTCTCGGGGCGGCCGTGCGGGCCAGTCCGGAATCTCGAGTACGCCTGCGGCGTCGTTTCCAGGGTTTGCTGCCGCCTCACCAAGGTAACCATCCAGCGCCGCGTCGTCATCAGGGATGTCGGCGTCCTCATCCGGTTCTTCTGAAATCATCGTAGATCGAAACGCTTTCTGATCCGGAGTCTGAAATAGCCTGGGATAAACTAGTAAAACCCGTCTGCCTGCTAATCCGAAGAGGACGCCTGAGGACAAATTACCGCGTTTTGGTTAACAAACCGCTAACAGGGCTGAAGTTTCTTCTACCCGGTCTCCAAGCGCAGGTAGCACGCAAATGCGGTACGCAGCGTGATTGTGCTGGTCATCGGACCTGGTCCCTGTTCTTCCAGGAGGTTACTACCCGTCGGGCTGGTTGGCACGTCCCCGATCCCCACCCGGTGCCACCGGCAGCGGATGGACATCTAAAGTTGTTCAACGGCGCCGTCACTAACATGATCGAGGAATATCGCCGCTCTCCGAGCCATCGGTGTTACTGCGAAATCCGCTGCTGATGTGAAAAAATTCCATATCGGGGTCTTGTCTAGGATATAAGTCAATCCAACCTGCGGTGGTATGATCACCGCCGAAGCGCAAAGCGAACACAAACTTGGGCTTCATCTCCACCTTCATCACCTGCTGACAGAGGCGGAGCCGTGCTATCGGCGGGCCCTCGCTCTCAACCCGGATTTCAAGGAGGCCTGGATGAATCTGGGCCTCGTCGCTCTGGCACAGAAACGCCTAGACGAGGCGCTGCTCTGCCAGCGCGAGGCGCTGCACCTCGATCCGGACAATGCCGATGCCCAAAACAACTTGGGAATGGTGCACTATATCGAAGGCAACATTGTCGAGGCGGAGAACTGCTTTCGCGCCGCGCTGCGACTGCAACCAAACCACGCCAACGCAACCCTCAATCTCGGATCGGTTCGGCAGATCCTCAATCATATCGAGGAGGCTGAAACGCTGTTCCGGCGCGCCCTCACCTTCGGCGTCGACCTGGGTCGCGGCAAGAGCAACCTGTCGCTGGCGCTCATGGAGCAGGGCCGGCCGGATGAGGCGGAGCTTTGCCTGCGCGAAGCCTTGGCTCAGCGCCCCGACTGCGCAGAGGCACAGGCCAACCTGGCCCTGGCGCTGCTGACGCTGGGCCGTCTCGAGGAAGGCTGGCGCGCTTACGAAAGCCGGTGGGACGTCGAAGCGATGGGCAGCGCCAAGCCAGCATTTCCGCAGCCATGCTGGACCGGGCAGCCGTTGGCTGGGGAAACCGTTCTGCTTCACGCTGAACAGGGCTTCGGCGATACGCTGCAGTTCTGCCGCTACGCGCCGATGGTCGCCGCCGCCGGCGGACACGTCGTGCTCGTGGTGCCCAAGGCGCTACGGCGCCTCATGGCCACGCTCGGCGGCATCGCCACGGTGCTGGCCGAGGAAGACCCCGTTCTCCCGGCATTCGACTACCACTGCCCGCTGCTCAGCCTGCCATACGCGTTCGGAACGCGTATCGAAACCATCCCCGCCCCGGTGCCTTATCTTGCTGGCGATCCGGAACAATGGACGAATTTTCTCGCCGAACTCCCCGGCCTGAAAGTCGGCTTGGCGTGGGCAGGGCAGTCTCGCGCGGCACAACCGCACGCGGTTGCGATCGACAAGCGGCGGTCAATACGGCTGGCTGACCTGGCGCCGCTGTTCGATGTTCACGGCTGCAGTTTCGTATCCCTGCAACTGGGACCGCCGGCCTCGCAGATGCGGGCAATGTCGGCCGGCGGGGTACTGCGTGATGTATCCAGCCGATTGACCGACTGGGCGGATACCGCGGGGTTGGTCGCGGGACTGGATCTCGTGATCGCGGTCGACACCGCGGTTGCGCATCTGGCCGGTGCGCTCGGCAAACCGGTGTGGATGCTGAACCGGTTCGATTCCTGCTGGCGTTGGCTCCGCGATCGTGACGACACGCCGTGGTATCCAACAATGCGCCTGTTCCGCCAGACCAGCCGCGGCGACTGGGCTGGCGTGATTGACCGGGTCAAGCAGGCGCTTCAGGTCCAGGCAACCGAACTAGCCTAGTGCGGGGACCCCGCCCGCCTCGCGGGCGCCTAAGCAGCGCCGAAATTGATCAGGTTGCGCACCGGCGCGCCCGACTTGAGCATCGCAAAGCCCTCATTGATCTGATCCAGCCTTACCTGCCCGGACACCAAGGTGTCCAATTTCAGCCGTCCCTGCCGCCACAGTTCCAGTAAGCGAGGCATGTCTACGCGGAACCGGTTGCCGCCCATGCTGGTGCCCTGAATCTTCCGGTCGCGCAGGAAATCTGCGCCATGCAACTCGATCTTGGTGCCGAACGGGATCATGCCGATGATCGTCGCCACACCGCCCGGCCGCAGCATCGAAAACGACTGTTCGGCGGTGACCTTCAATCCGATGGCCTCGAACGAATAGGGCACGCCCTTGCCGTCCGTCAGATCTTTTACCGCGGCTACCGGATCCACGTTGGAGGCGTTGATGGTATGGGTCGCCCCCATCGTCCTCGCCTTTTCCAGCTTCGACGAGTTGGTGTCGATCGCGATAATCCGTTCCGCACCGGCGATCGCCGCGCCGTTCACCGCGGACAATCCAATGCCCCCGCAGCCAAGGACCGCGACGGTGCTCCCGGGTTCGACCTTCGCGGCATTGAACACCGCGCCGACACCAGTCATCACCCCGCAGCCCACCAGCGCGGCGCGATCCAGCGGGATCTCCTTGTTGATCTTCACCACGGCATGCTCGTGGACCAGCATCTGTTCGGCGAACACCGACAGGTTGAAGGCCTGGTGCAGGACTT
>DASYBP010000047.1:0-12563 GCA_036500715.1 Rhodopila sp. | reverse complement strand
GATCGGTTTGGGTTTCGAAGGCAATGTCCATGAGGGCTTCAGTAGCGGCTTCAGTAGGGGCTTCCATTGCAGCTCACCGTGCGCAATTTGGGTTCGCGATTTGGTTCGCAATATGTTCGTCGCGCTTTGATCCCACGGTGAGGCTTTGGGTGTCAAGAACATAAAAAGAACGTTGTCTCGGATTCTTCAGCGATCGGGAGCCCCTCCGGCGGGGCCAGCCATAATCGCTTGACAACGTGGCGCGCACATCCTTTTTACGCCCTTCGCCGCGTCCGATCCCATGGACAGATCGTCTCGGGTTCAAGCGCCGGCCTGTTTTAGGGGTGTAGCTCAATTGGCTAGAGCGCCGGTCTCCAAAACCGGAGGCTGGGGGTTCGAGACCCTCCACCCCTGCCAGTCGGCCGGCCGCACCATCGGATCTGGCGGGCGAACAGCGAGGGATCTTAAAAGCGTGGCGTTCCAACCGGCAAAATTCGTACGTGAAGTAAGGACGGAGATCGGCAGGGTGACCTGGCCGACCCGCAAGGAGACCATGGTGACAACCGGCCTGGTGCTCGCCATGGCGGCGGCCGCTGCCCTTTTCTTCTTCGTCGTCGATCAGGTGATCGGGCTTGGGGTGCGCGCGTTGTTCCATGTGGGCATCTGAGGGGGACTCCGGGAAATGGCCAAGAACTGGTATGTCGTCCACGTCTACTCGGGGTTCGAGAAGAAGATCGCCCAGCAGATCACCGAGCAGGCAGCGCAAAAGGGTCTGGCCGACCAGTTCGAGGCAGTCCTGGTGCCGTCAGAGAGCGTGGTCGAGGTGAAACGCGGGCGGAAGATCAACAGCGAGCACAAGTTCTTCCCCGGCTACGTCCTGGTGAAGATGGACCTGACGGATGACGCCTGGCACCTGGTGAAGAACACCCCGAAAGTGACCGGTTTTCTCGGCAGCAAGACGAGGCCCAGCCCGATCAGCGAGGCCGAGGCGGACCGGATCCTGAAGCAGAGCCAGGAAGGTGTCGACCGTCCTCGCCCGGCAGTGCTGTTTGAAACCGGCGAGCAGGTGCGTGTCGCCGATGGTCCGTTCACCAGCTTCAACGGCACGGTCGAGGAAGTCGATGAGGAAAAGGGCCGTCTGAAGGTCAGCGTCTCGATCTTCGGCCGTTCCACCCCGGTGGAGCTGGAGTACTCGCAGGTGGAGAAGCTCTGAGCGCAGGCCGCGCATCGGCCGCCCCCTCTTGCTCCGATTGTTTGCGAAACCCGGTGGGGCGCGACAAAATCCGACCGGGAGGCGCATGCGTCTCCACAACGGGAGGAGCCGGACGTGGCAAAAACGGGACGAATCCCCGTGCGGGTGGTGGTCGCGGCCTGCGTGGGATCGGCGCTGGAGTGGTATGACTTTTTCCTCTATGGCACCGCCGCTGCGCTGGTGTTCGGGCCGCTGTTCTTCCCGAAAAGCGATCCCCTCGTCGGCACCCTGCTGTCATTCCTGACCTTCGGTGTCGGCTTCGTCGTCCGCCCCATCGGCGGCATCGTCTTTGGCATCCTGGGCGACCGGTTCGGCCGCAAGCCGGTGTTGGTGACGACGTTGCTGATGATCGGCGGCGGCACGACATTGATCGGTGCTCTGCCGACCCACGCCAGCATCGGCGAATGGGCACCGATTCTGCTTGTCGGGTTGCGCGTGCTGCAAGGTCTGGGCGCCGGCGCCGAGTATGGTGGCGCGGTCATTCTGCTGGTCGAGTATGCGCCTGCCGGCCGCCGCGGGTTCTGGGGCAGTTTCGCGCCGATGGGGGTTTCCATCGGCAATCTGCTGGCAGCAGGGGCCTTCGCATTGGTGGCGCTGCTGCCGCAGGACCAGCTTATGACCTGGGGCTGGCGGGTTCCGTTCCTGGCCAGTGCGATCCTGATCGCTGTTGGCGTCTATGTCCGTTTCCGGGTGATGGAAACACCGGTGTTTCGGCGGGCCGTCGAACAGCGCCACAAACGCGAGGCCAACCCGGCGATGGCAGCGCTGCGGCTGAACACCCGGAACTTCTTTGTCGTGCTGGGCGCGCGGATGGCCGAGAATGGCCTCGGCTATCTGTTTCCTGTGTTCGGCCTGACCTATGTCACCAAAATGCTTGGTATGGCGCAGAGCGCGGCGCTGAATGCGCTGATGGTAGCCTATGTCGTCGAGCTGTTGGCGATCATCGGCTGGTCCACGCTGTCGGACCGGGTCGGGCGGCGGCCGGTTTATCTGTTTGGTGCTCTTGCCGGAATCGCGTTGGCCTTCCCGTTCTTCCTGCTGGTCGGAACCCGGCAATGGGTCTGTGTCGCGCTGGCCTTCATCCTCGCCCGAGCGGTGGTGACGGCGGCAATGTTCGGGCCTCAGGCGGCGTATTTTGCCGAACTGTTCCCGCCGCAGCGCCGGTTCGCCGGGTTCGCGTTCGCGCGGGAGCTTGGGTCGTTGCTGGCGGGCGGTCCGGCGCCGTTTCTGGCGACCGCACTGGTTGCCTGGTCGGGTGGTGCTTGGTGGCCGGTCGCCTGTTACATCGTGCTGCTGTCGGGGATCACGGCTTTTTCCGTCTGGTGCGGCCCGGAGACTTTTCGGGATGACATCGCCTCCGAGGACATCGGCATCCCCGACGAATCGCTGCCCACCGCGGTTCGGGCCTGAGCCATGGCGCAGCAACTCGGCATTCTGCAATCGGTGTTGGCGATGGAGCGGCGGCTTGGGTGCCCCAGGCAGATGGATGCCCTCAGCTGCGACAGCGGCCCGGGACAGGAAGTCCCGGGCCGGTCGATCTAACGGATTAGTAATGGAACCGGTTGCTTAGCCGAACTGGTTCATCGTGTTATGCGCGCCGCCGGCCTTCAGCGCGGCCTGACCGGCAAAGTATTCCTTGTGATCATCGCCAAGATCGGACCCCGCCATGTTCTGGTGCCGCACACAAGCGACGCCCTGGCGGATTTCCTGACGCTGGACGTTGAGCACGTAGCCCAGCATGCCCTGCTCACCGAAGTACTCCTTCGACAGGTTGTTCGCCGCCAGCGCCTCCGTGTGGTAGGTCGGCAGCGTAATCAGGTGATGGAAGATGCCGGCCCGTTTGGCGGCGTCGGCCTGGAAGGTGCGGATACGCTCGTCGGCTTCGACGGCCAGCGGCGTGGTGTCGTACTCCACGCTCATGAGCTTCGCACGGTCGTAGGCCGACACTTCGTTGCCGTTGGACTTCCAGTCGTCGAACACCTGCTGGCGGAAATTCAGCGTCCAGTTGAAGGACGGTGAGTTATTGTAGGCCAGCTTGGCGTTCGGAACGACCGCGCGGATGCGGTCCATCATGCTGGCGATCTGCTCGACATGGGGCTTCTCGGTTTCGATCCACAGCAGATCGGCGCCGTTCTGCAGCGACGTAATGCTGTCCAGCACACAACGATCCGCACCGGTTCCAGGGCGGAACTGGAACAGGTTGCTGGGCAGGCGCTTCGGCCGCAGCAATTTGCCGTTGCGGTTGATGATGACGTCACCGTTACGAGCGTTCTCCGGCGTGATGTCTTCACAGTCGAGGAAGCTGTTGTATTGATCGCCAATGTCGCCGGGCGCGTGGCTGACAGCGATCTGTTTCGTGAGGCCGGCACCCAGCGAGTCGGTCCGCGTGACGATCACGCCATCTTCCACGCCAAGTTCCAGAAACGCGTAGCGAATGGCGCGGATTTTCGCGACAAAGTCCTCGTGCGGCACGGTCACCTTGCCATCCTGGTGTCCGCACTGCTTTTCGTCGGAAACCTGGTTCTCGATCTGCAGGGCGCAGGCGCCGGCCTCGATCATCTTCTTGGCGAGCAGATACGTGGCTTCCGCATTGCCGAAGCCGGCGTCGATATCGGCAATGATCGGCACGACATGGGTCTCGTAGTTTTCCACGCATGCCAGTAATTCACTTTCCTTCGCGCGGTCGCCGGCGTTGCGCGCGGCGTCGATCTCGCGGAACAGCCCACCGAGTTCACGAGCGTCAGCCTGGCGGAGGAACGTGTAGATTTCCTTGATCAGCGCCGGCACCGTGGTCTTTTCATGCATTGACTGGTCGGGCAGCGGGCCAAACTCCGAACGGAGGGCGGCCACCATCCAGCCGGATAGGTAGATGTAGCGGCGTTTCGTGGTGCCAAAATGCTTCTTGACCGCAATCATCTGCTGCTGGGCGACGAACCCGTGCCAGGCGCCCAGGGACTGGGTGTACAGCGAGGGGTCGGCATCGTAGGCCTGCATATCCTGGCGCATGATCGCCGCGGTATAGCGCGCAATATCCAGACCGGTCTGGAAGCGGTTCTGCAGGCGCATGCGCGCGACGGACTCGGGGTTGATGCCCCAGGTGCCCTTCTTGCTCTCGATCAGCCGCGCCGCCTTGGCAGTCTGCTCCTGGTACGAGGAACGACCAGCTCGGAGGGCGGAGACGCCGCCAGCGAGGCCGTCGGGGGAAAAATTCAGGGTGTCCATAAAGCCTGTCCTTCGCATGGGTCCGCGTGGTGTGCGGGTGGAGGCATGTAGGATGCTGCATTTGCGAAGTCGATGTAAAAGAAGGTGGCGGCGGCGGAAAACAGTAGGCAAATTTACTGTAAACACTTTACAAATGTGAAGCGTGTAAAGGATTCACCCGTGCTCGGTGCTGCATCCGTGGGGAACGGCTGGATTTTTTCGCCATCTTGTCGTATCGCCTCGATTAGACCTTTTGCCTCGGCCGCAGCGCCACGTGTGGGACGAACTGGCCGAGGTGCCCTCCGAGTTTGTCCTATACCGGCGCACGGCCATCGCCTTGCATCTCGGGCACCGTCAGTCCGTTGATTTCGATTTCTTTGGGGATCGCCCGCTCGATCCTGATCGGCTGGCGCTGGGCATCAGGTTCCTGGCGGGGGCCACGATCACACAGCGGGCGCCAAACACGCTTGGTTGTGTCGTTGATCGCGACGGCCCGGTCAGGCTTTCGTTTTTTGGTTTGCCGGACCTGGTGCGGCTACGGCCGCCGCTGGTCGCCCCGGATAATGGCGTGCGGGTCGCCTCGTTGCTCGACCTGGCCGGGACGAAAGCCTCGGTCGTTCAGATGCGAGCAGAGGCGAAGGACTATATCGACATCGACGCACTGTTGATGGACGGGCGCATCGATTTGCCTGCTGCGTTGGCGAGCGCGCGCGATTTATGGGGCACAGTTCAACCCGCAGATCACACTCAAAGCGCTGTGCTATTTCGACGACGGAAACGTGGGGACATTACCCGATGCGATAAAGCAGCGGCTGGTCCGCGCGGCGGCTGCGGTCGACCTGGATGCGCTTCCGATCGTGGCCAGGGAGGATTGAGGGTGTGAGGCCCATTCCACTGAACGACGAAAGAAGGGCGCTGGCTGAGAGCCTGGTCTGGTTTGAGTCACCCGCAACAGCGTTGACCGAACCGGTGCGTTTTTTGGCGTATGCGTTTGCCCGCGCGACACACGAGCAGATGAAGGTGCTTGGTCGTTATGTTTGTGAGAACGACCTGAGGGAGGCGCTCGACAACGCTCCGGCGGGGGTTATTGACCCGCGTTCATGGGCCTACTGGAACGCCCGCATGGGGCGCTACCCCCGCCGCCGCTGCCGAAGCCGCGGTTCGCGTGAAGTAGACTTTCGGCGTCGCGTTGACCCGACCCAAATATCAAGTCACCCCTGCCGGTAGACCGCCTTCGCATTGTCCATGAACACCGCCCGCTTCTGCGCGTCCGTCATCCTGATCGGCAACGCATGCGCCGGATCGTCGAAATCCCAATGCGGATAATCCGTCGCGAATAGCACCCGGTCCCAGCCGATCCACTCGATCGCCTCGGCGAGGTGGGTCCGTGGCTCCGGTTCCTCGATTGGCTGCGTGGTGAACCACACGTTCGAGCGGATATACTCCGACGGCGCCCGCTTCAGATGGGGCAATTCCTGCTTCAGTTTCTTCCACTGCCGGTCCATCCGCCAACCCAGCGCCGCCGCCCAGGCCAGCCCGCCTTCTACCAGGACAACGCGCAACCCGGGCACATGCTCGAACACGCCCTCCAGGATCATGCTGACCAGCAGCGCCTGCTGCGCCTGGGCGTGTCCAACCATTTCCTCGATGTAGTAGCTGCCCCAACCACCAGCGGTATTGGGCCAGCCGCCATTGCCGAACGCGTGCACCCCCACGGCCAGATCAGCCGCCGCGGCCGCCTGGTAGATCGGCCAATATCGCCGCTGCCCCAGCGGTTCGGCGGTGCGGGACAGCAGCAGGACCTGAGCGAAATCACGGTCCCCCGCCCGCAGTTCGATCTCTTTCACCGCCGCGGCGCTATCCTCGTAAGGGACGACCACCGAACCCCGCAGCCGCTTGTCCTGCGATGTCCATTCCGCCTTCTGCCATTCGTTCGTCGCATGCGTGATGGCGGCCGCAAGCAACGGATTGGTTGCGCCCTGGCCGCCGGTCAGGGGATTCAGAATCCCCAGGCCCACATTGTTCGGGTCGAGATGCTGTGCGGCCATGAATTTCAGGCTACTTCCGGGCGAGCCGCCATCCGGCGTGAACGCGTCGCGCCGACACGCCTGAGGCTGACCCTTCGGATACGCCGAACCCTTCTCCCAGGGCTGACGGTACTGAATGCCGAAGGTCTCGACATGATCCACCCAACGCCGCGACAGATAGGGATACAGCGACTTGCTGACCCCGCCCAAACCTGCCCCGGCAGCCCGTGGGTGGATATCGCAGTCGGCGATCGCGGGCTTCGACTGCGCGGATCCGCCGGGGGCAATCTGCACGCCGGAGCGGCCAAGCACATCCACGTTCATGGCGTGATCTCCCTTTCGTTCAGACGAACATAGGTTCGCAGCGGGTTCTCCGCCATGATCTTTTCCGCCAGGCCTTTGTCCAGCCCATCCGGTATCGGACCCGCCGCATCAAACTGGTAATGCGGGTAGTCGGTGGAGAACAGCAGCATCTCATCCGACCCGATATGCTCGATCAGTCGCATGACGGACCCCGCGTCAGGTGGCGCATCGAACGGCTGCAAGGTCAGCCGCACGCGGTCGCGGACAATGGACGCCGGCGGGTCAGACACCCAGGGGATTTCGCTGCGCAGCCCCTTCCAGAACTTTGTTAATCGCCAGAGATAGGCCGGCAGCCAAGTCACGCCGGATTCCATTAGCACCACGGTCAGACCCGGAAATTTTGCGAATACCCCTTCCGCGATCAGGCTGGTCAACTGCGACTGAAACGCCGTCGCCTGGTTGACGTATTCCTCGGTGAACGTGGTCGGCCATCCTACCGGCGTCATCGGGTGCCGGTACATCGAGCCGGCATGGATCCCCACCGGCAACCCATGCCGTTCGGCCGCGGCATAGATCGGCCAGTATTGCCGCCGCCCGAGCGTGTTTTCGGAGCCGACAAGCAGCATCACCTGCACGAAGCGACGGTCCGGTGCACAGCGATCGATCTCAGCGACCGCCATCTCCGCATTCTGCATCGGCACCACGATCGACGCGCGCAGCCGCGTGTCTTGGTCCAGCCACTCCCTCACCATCCAGTCATTCACCGCCCGCGCGAAGGCAACACCCAGGTCCTCGCTGAACTGCGCCTGCACGCCGTAGAGGCAGTTGCAAATCGCCAGCCGCGTGCCGAACGGGTCCAACGCCTGGCGTCCCAACGTGGCAACATCCGTGCCGGTGCGCCCGCTGGCGTCGCGCAGATCCTCGCGGAAACTCAGCGGGTTGCGCGTCGGATAAGCGATCGTCGTCAGGTCTTCGATGCCGCGCCGCACGACGGTGTCACGCCAGTGGTCGTCCAGGTAAGGCGACAGCGCGGAAATGCCGGGAACGATCGGGTGGATGTCACAGTCGATCGGGGCTGATGTCACCGGGTCGTCTCACTCATTGCCTTTTGGCGGGGTGAAGGGTTGCGATATCGCGCGAAACGGCTCCAGCCCTTCGCAATCTGCCACATGGTGGGCCAGCTTCGGCCAGCGTTTGAGGTCGATCGCCCCTGGGTGAGCCTCCGACGTGAAGCGCAGAGCACACGCCACGGCGATGTCCGCGTGGCCAGGTGCCGCGCCGAACCAGAACGGGGTGTAGCCGCGTTCGGCCTCCAGTACGGTGAGCACACCGTCGATCTGCGACCGGCAGCGCTCAACCCAGGCTTGCGAGATTTGCGGGTGCAACACACGCTCATACACCAGGCTGACCGCTTTGTCGGCGAGACCGGTCGCCAAGGCGCAAACCCGCAAGGCCCGCCGCCGAGCCAGTCCGTCACGCGCGATCAGCAGTTTTGCTGGATCAGCCGTCTCATCGAGGTAATCGAGGATCGCCCCACTCTCGATCACCGCGCTCTGGTCGTCGAGGACGAGGGTCGGCACCCGTCGCAGCGGATTATAGCGGGCAATTTTCTCGGCGTCGGCGAAGGTCGACCACGGCCAATGTTCGTAGCCCATGCCATACATGCGCATCGCGATCGCCACCCGGCGCACGAACGGTGAGTCATATTGGCCGATCAGGATCATGGCGCGTCCTCAGGCCGTCTGAACCAGAACATCGTCGCCTTCCAGCTTCACCGAATAGACCGCAATGTCCTCGTCGGCCGGCGGTGAGATAGCCTTGCCGGTCCGCACATCGAACTGCGCCGCGTGCAACGGACACTCGATACAGCCATTCTCCAGCCAGCCTTCCGACAGCAGCGCAAACTCATGCGAGCACACATTAGACGTGGCGCAAAACTCGCCCCCTGGCAGGTGGTAGATGGCGACTTCCTTGTCGCCGACCCGCACGCCGAGGCATGTCCCTTCCGCCACGTCACCCTTCGCCGCGACCCGCACCCAGTCAGCCATTGTCGTCTCCATCCATTGCTGGCGACAGCATGCCAGCGGATCGCGTGACGGCCAACCTCAGCCCAGCAATTGTCTGCCGGCCCCTATGCGGATCAGGGTTCGGCGACGGGACGTCCGATCTTGTCCGCTATCTGTATCATCCGTTGATCGAACGTCGCGAACCGGGACGCTGCGCGACTGGACGCCAGATGGAACGCATCGGCAATGTCCATCCCCTGACGCGCCATGTCCAAAGCCTCACGGACGGCTGCCTCGTCCTCACACCGAACATTCTGCAGGCCCATTAATCCTTCGAACACGTCGATCACAGGCGACGGCGTGAGCCGGTAGAGGTTCCGCAGCACCCACGCGGCCTCCAGCAACACGGTCTTGGCCAGGAATATCGTCTCGGTGTCGAATAAAAGACGCGCCCGCTCGGTCTGTCGCGTATCGTCAGCCGTCAGCAGGCGAACGACGACGTTAGTATCGACCGCGATCACGACGGGCGCGCACCTCTGTGTCGATGGCGGCGT
Organism: Rhodopila sp.; assembly: GCA_036500715.1. Lineage (GTDB taxonomy): Bacteria > Pseudomonadota > Alphaproteobacteria > Acetobacterales > Acetobacteraceae > Rhodopila. The sequence goes on along the minus strand of DASYBP010000047.1, from coordinate 3,241 downwards.
CCATTTCCTCGATTGTCCGAGCGGGCCCCGCGACCCGCAGCGCGCCGACGATGTCTTCCAGACGCGTCACCCGACCCTTGCGGACCGGCCGAAGCAGCACACCGTCAGTGGTGTCCTCCACCACGAAGTCCGTCCCCGGGCCCCACTGGTGCAGGTCTCGCACCGCCTTGGGCAGGATGATCTGGCCTTTCGAGGAGAGCCGTGTGGTTTCCATGTCCGTCGATGTAAGACGCGGTAAGATCAAGGTCAAGCGGTTCGCGGTAGGTCGATCCGGTAGAACGCCAGTGCGTTATCGGCGAACAGCTTGCGCCGGTCTTCTTGCGGCAATCCCGCGGTGACGTATTTGAACTGCAAATAAATCCAGTCCCAGCTCGCCTTTACGCCGTCAACTGGGTAGTTGGAGGCGAACATGCAGCGGTCCACGCCAAACATGCCGATCGTTTCTCGGATCACCGCGCCATTGACCTGAAGCGTCCAAGGTTGTCCCGCCACGGTCAGGCCCGAGATCTTGCACCAGACGTTTGGACGCGAGGCCAGAGCCTCCATCCCACGCTTCCACACCGCGAGATGCTCCTTCGAACGATCGAGGGGATAGCCGGTGTGATTAAGCACAATGCGCAGGTCGGGATGCTCACGGCAGACCTCGGCCGCTTCTTCCAGGTGATACCAGGGGACACGCAGATCCCAGGACAGATGATGCTTGGTCAGCAAGCCAAGACCCTTCCGCCAGAGCTTGTCTTGCAGACTGCGCTTTTCGCCGCGAACCGAACCGTTTGGCCCCGACGCGATCACCGGCTTGGTGCGGATGCCGCGCACCATCGGGTTGGCGGCCTGCGTGACGATGATGTCCTCGGCGTCTGGCGTGTCAACCCAGGCATGCGCGACGATGGCGTTCGGCATCCCGGTCTCGGCGGCGATCCGGGTCAGCCATTCCGTCTCTGCGAGCTGCTGGGACCGGTCGCACTCCGCCTCGATGTGGACCGTGGCGATAACCTTGTGCAGCGCGGTGTCACGACGATATTCGGGGGGAAGGTAAGACCGGCGGATGCGCGAATAGTCACCGAGCCACGCGTGTTCGCCCGATTCGAGCCAGGGGTAGCGCAGGGTGGAGTCGAGGTCCCACAGATGATGATGGGCATCGACGATTGGCAGGTCTTCGTCCATGGTGCACAGGTAAGCAGGGATCGGACGGTCGCGCTACGGAGCAGGGCGGCCTATGTCCCCGGCGTGATCAAATACAGTCGCGGAAAGTACAAACGGTAGCGGGCGGCGTCGCGGGTCAACAGCCGGTAGCCGGCCACCGCGGCATGTGCGCCGATCAGGAAATCCGGCAGCAGGGATCGCTTCGTCCCGCCTTTCCGCCGGTAGGCGACGTACGCCTTTCCTGCAAGAAACCCCGCCTCGAACGGAAGCGGCTCACGTTCGAATGTCATCCTCGGCAGTGCTTCATCCAGCGCCTCTATGCTGGAATATTGCACCGATACCTCGCTGTATATGATCGGATTGATGACAAGCCGAGTGCTGTCACCGGCCCTTTCCAACGCTTCGGCGGACCAGGCGCCCCAGGTCGTATCGTCGCTCAGGATGTCGAGAAGGACGTTGCTGTCCACCAGGACAGCGGTCAATTATCACCTCGGATCAATGCCATGATCTGATCCGTCGTCATCGGGACGTCACCCCGATGGCTGCGCAGGTGCGCCACAATTCGAGCGCCCCGGCCGGGATTTTTTGTCGAATCGGATCGGACGATCCTGACGACCTCACCGTCGAAATCGAATTCCACATCGGTGTTTGGCAGTAGCCCCGCGGCCTCCCGGATTTCGGCTGGGATGGTCACCTGACCCTTGGATGTGACGCGCATAGTTCAATCCTTACTCTTACAGGCAAGAGTAAGACATGATGTTGGCCGACAGCAAGCCGATGCTAATCGTCCAGGAAGCTCCGCAGCTTCCGGCTCCGGCTCGGATGCTTCAGTTTCCGCAAAGCTTTCGCCTCGATCTGGCGAATGCGTTCGCGGGTCACGTTGAACTGCTGGCCGACCTCCTCCAGCGTGTGGTCGGTGTTCATGCCGATCCCAAAGCGCATGCGCAGCACACGCTCCTCACGCGGCGTCAGTGACGACAGCACCCGCGTGGTCGCCTCCCGCAGGTTCGCCTGGATTGCCGCATCCAGCGGGATCACCGCCGCCTTGTCCTCGATGAAGTCGCCGAGGTGGGAATCTTCCTCGTCGCCAATCGGCGTCTCCAGGCTGATCGGCTCCTTGGCGATCTTCAGAACTTTGCGAACTTTCTCCAGCGGCATGCCGAGCTTATCGGCCAGCTCCTCGGGGGCGGGCTCCCGGCCGATCTCGTGCAGCATCTGCCGTGACGTGCGCACCAGCTTGTTGATCGTTTCGATCATATGCACAGGAATCCGAATCGTGCGCGCCTGGTCGGCGATCGAGCGCGTGATCGCCTGCCGGATCCACCACGTCGCATACGTCGAGAACTTGTAGCCACGGCGGTACTCGAATTTGTCCACCGCCTTCATCAGGCCGATGTTGCCCTCCTGGATCAGATCCAGGAACTGCAGCCCACGATTGGTGTATTTCTTCGCGATCGAAATCACCAGGCGCAGGTTCGCCTCGATCATTTCCTTCTTCGCGCGAGCGCTGTCCCGTTCGCCGCGGGAAACGGTCATGTAGACGCGGCGGAACTCCGAGATCGGCAGGCTGGCGTCGTTCGCCACAGCGGCGATCTGGCCGCGCACCGTGCCGATATCCTCGAAGTGCTTGCTGACAAACAGCTTCCAGCCCCTGCCGGTCAGGACGGCGACCTTCTCCACCCAGTTCGGGTCGAGCTCCTGGCCGCGATAGTGCTTCAGGAAGTCCTCACGGCTGACCTTGCAGCCCTCGGCCATGCGCATGAGCTGGCCTTCCAGCGTGGTCAGGCGCTGGTTGAGCAGCTTGAGCTGGCTGACGAGCTCCTCGATGCGGTTGTTGTGCAGCCGCACCTGGCCGACCTTCTCGACCAGCTCCTCGCGGGTTTTCTCGTAGCCCTTTTCCGAGCGCAGGCTCATTTCCTCGCCGCTGGTGATGGTCTCCAGCCGGCGGTGCTGCATTTTGTGCAGCTTCTTGTAGAGGTTCTCGATCTCCTCGAAGGTGGCGAGCACCTCGGGCTTCAGCTTCTCCTCGAGGGCAGAGAGCGACATGCTGGGGCCCGCCTCGTCGTCCTCGGGGTCCATGTCGTCGTTGGCGGCGAAA
>DASYBP010000046.1:0-2192 GCA_036500715.1 Rhodopila sp. | reverse complement strand
TGCCCGGCGGGTTTCCGCTCCGTATCCGTCGAGCGGCCGTCCGTCGCAGGTGTCGATAGGAGTTTCGGCGAGGTTCATCACATCGACGTTGATAACCTCGTGATCGCCGCGAAGCGCCTCCGCCGCTGCCGCGACCGCCGCGGCAAGCCGGCCGGGCGGTGTAGCGGCGCCGACCACCATCAAAAGCCTTGGAACTTCACGCATCGCCGAGCCTCCTGTTCGGGTAACAGAGCAAAATGTGTGTACGCACCTATGTCGCGGCGATCACCCTTGAAATTGAGCCTCGGCTCGCTGGTGCTGGGCAGCCTCGGCGGCATCGTCAGCGGTTTAAGTACCGTACGCCGCCCCAACGCCCCGGTGCTGGTCAGTATGATTGAGCAAAGCGGCGCCGTTATGCCTGTCGCTTGAACCGCTCGGCGACATCAATAGGTCAACAGGTCAACTGTTTCTGATCGTCCAAGAGGATCCGCTTCACCGGATTTATTGGGAAGGAGTACGGCGCGGCAGAACTCTAACGGACCGAGTTGTAGACGTCACGCCAACGCTTGATGGCTTCGATGTGGCCGTCCACCGTGTTGAGGTTCGCGCCCATCGTCACGACAGATATGTGGCTCCCTCCAGCCTCGCGCCACGCCGCAATATCGCCAGGCCATTGGTTGTCCCCGCGACTGTATTGCTGGATGGACTCGAAGCCGAATGCATCGGCATCCCTTCCGAGCTCGAGCAGCTTAGCCACGATCCCCGCCTTGATTTGGATCGCCTCGGTTTGAGTCCGGCCCGAAAAAAGGAATCCGTCCCCGATCCTGGCCGCCCGGTCGAACGCGGTCTTGCTGAAACCTCCCAGCCAGATCGGGATCTTCCGTTTCGGGCGTGGCAATATTCCGGCTCTGTCGATCCGGTGGTCGGAGTCTTCATGGTCGACCACAGGTTGCTCCCACAGCTTACGGATCAAGGCAATCTGCTGCTCCTGCCGCTTGCCGCGGCGGCGAAAATGTCCGGACATTTCGAGACCGTCGTATTCCACCCAGTTCCAGCCGACCCCGACGCCGAGGCGAAGCCGGCCGTCTGAGAACAGGTCAACATCCGCAGCCTGTTTGGCGAACAGGGCGGTCTGTCGCTGCGGCAGGATAATCACGCCCGTTGTCAAGCCGAGGTTCTTGGTGACGCCGGCGAGGTAAGCGTAGGTGACCAACGGCTCGTGGAACGGATCGCTTTCTTTATAAGGGCCGGTCAACTTCGGTTCTCTGCTGGCATGAACGGCGCCGAGGACGTGATCGTAGATCACAATATGGTCGTAACCCAGGCCTTCCGCCGCCTGGGCAAACGCCTTGACCGCCCCTGTATCGCCGCCAAGTTCGGTCTGCGGATAAACCACACCAGCTTTCATCGTCCACTTCTCCTTTCACGATGTGAGGTCTTGCGCCAGATACAGACCATTCGCGTCCAGTCCGGAAGCAGCAGCCCAAACACCGGCACATAATTTTGGCCGCGACACGGTCGCAGATTACCTGGCGCGATGATGATCGCGAACCGCAAACGGAGCAAACAATCGTCGGTCTGCCGGCTCGAAAATTTCAGCCTGAACGGGCAATGTCAGCCGTCGCCGCCGGTCCGATATGGCTGGCATATTCCTTAGCGACCCAGTCGATGAACACGCGGACCCGCAGGCTGAGCTGGCGACTGCGCGGGTAGAGCGCGTAGACCGACGTCGGCGAGGGCGGGGTGTCGGGCAGGCATTCCACCAGCGTGCCGTCGGCTAGGTCCTGCTCGACGGAATAGCGGGGCACCTGAATGAGGCCGAGGCCCTGCAACGCGGCTGCCAGGTAAGTGTCGGCGCCATTGACCGACAGAACGGAGGGCAGCGCTACGGTCCTGTGAACACCGTTCACCATGAACTCAAGCGGCAAGATACCGCCGGTCGCCGAGGAGCGGAAGCCAATCATCTGATGGCCGTCCAGCGCGTCCCACCGCCGTGGCATGCCGAAGCGACCGACGTACTCGGCGGATGCCACGGTCGTCTCGGGCAGAATGGCGACACGGCGCGCGATCAGGTCGCTCTCCTTCGGTTCGCCGGCGCGCAACACGCAGTCGATGCCCTCGCGGACGAGATCGACGAAGCGGTCGCCCTCGCCCAGGAACAGTTCCAGATCCGGATAGGCGGCGAAAAACCGGGGTAGCGCGGGCACGATGAA
>DASYBP010000045.1:0-1595 GCA_036500715.1 Rhodopila sp. | reverse complement strand
GTGCGCTCGGTCTGCCGGAACCCGCATTGCGGCCGGCGGCGCTACCTGCTGAGTGAGGTGCGCGTATGACAACAATTCCGATCGACTACGAAATCCTTCGCCTGGTGTGGTGGCTGTTTCTGGGTGTGCTGCTGATCGGCTTCGCGATCATGGACTGGTTCGACCTTGGAGTGGCAATGCTGCTGCCTTTCGTCGCCCGCACCGACATCGAGCGGCGGGTGACTATCAACGCGGTCGGGCCGTTCTGGGAAGGCAATCAGGTTTGGCTGATCCTCGGCGGCGGCGCGATCTTCGCGGCCTGGCCGCCGGTTTATGCCGCGTCGTTTTCAGGATTCTACATCGCCATGTTCCTGGTTCTGGCGACGCTCATCCTGCGCCCGGTCGGCTTCGAATTCCGCAACAAGGTAGCCGACACGCGTTGGAGGTCATTCTGGGATTACGCCCTGTTCGCGGGCGGATTGGTGCCAAGCGTGGTGTTCGGGGTGGCATTCGGCAATTTGCTGCAAGGGGTCCCCTTCCGGATCGATCCCGACCTGCGGATCTTCTATGAGGGAAGCGGGCTGTTTGAGCTGCTTAATCCATTCGGGCTGCTCTGCGGTCTTGTTTCCGCCGCGATGCTGGCCACCCACGGCGCAGCCTACCTGACGCTGAAGACGGACGGCGCCGTTCGCAAACGGGCACAAGCGCTAATCGGGACCGGGGCCGCCGTTACGATCGGTCTCTTTCTATTGGCCGGATTGTGGGTGTGGATCTGGATCGACGGTTATGCCATCACCAGTACGGTTACGGGTGCGGGGCCGTCGAACCCGTTGCTCAAGACGGTGTCTCGCCAGCCGGGCCAATGGTTCGCAAACTATGCAGCCCATCCTTGGATGATCCTGGCGCCCTGTATCGGCATCGCCGGACCGGCGTTGACACTGTTGCTGACCAGGCTTCGCAGATCGGGACTGGCGTTCGCTGCCAGTGCGCTCGGCATCTTCGGCATCGTCGCCACGGCCGGCGTGAGCATGTTTCCGTTCCTGATGCCTTCGAATATTGCGCCGATGGCGAGCCTGACCGTTTGGGACGCGTCGTCGAGCCAGCTCACATTGTTCGTGATGTTGCTGGCAACGGTGATCTTCCTGCCGATCGTTCTTTGCTACACCGCGGTCGTCTACGCGGCGCTGCGCGGCTCGCCGACCGCAAGCGACATCGAGCGCAACTCGTCCGGTTTCTATTGAGGGAACACACAATGTGGTACTTGACCTGGATTCTTGGTGTCTCGTTTGCCAGTGCTTTCGGCATTCTCAACGCCGTATGGCATGAGCATCACCTGTCAAACGAACCAATCGACGCTTAGGGGCCTCTCCACACTCGGCGAGGGGCAAGTTCGATCGGGTGCCGTAACGCGCAAACGGGATTCCTTAAATCGTGCGCTGAAACGGGGCCAGGGTGAGGCATCGTGATGGGCGCTGCGAACGGATCCGATCAGCGAGGGCGGCGACCGCCACGCTGTAAGCCAATTTCGCGTAGCTAAATCGCCCGACGATGCCGATCCGGCGACGGCCCTTTACATCGCTTTCTTGCCGGCCGAACGTAGCGGCTGCTTGCTCGGG
>DASYBP010000044.1:0-3358 GCA_036500715.1 Rhodopila sp. | reverse complement strand
GTTGTCATCACCCTTCTGGGCCTTTTCTGCCGGCTTGTTTCGAGAACGCCCGGCGTGCCAGCGATCGAGTCCGCTTGCGATCCTCCTGCAGGCTTGCGAGGAAACGGCGGGCCGCCGTGGCGCGGTCGGCGCGGTTGTAATAGACCTCCACCGTCGCTCCGGCGATGCCGAGAATGGCCGCCGCGACGCCGGGGTACTCGGGGTCCCTGAGCGGGCCGCAGGTGCCGATCGCGTGGCGAAAGCGGTGCGGCCCGAACGGGCGTCCGAATCGTCGCTTTGACCGCCGCCAGACAATTGTAGTCACCCCCTGCACCGTCAGCTTGCCGCCATACATGCTCACCCACAGCCAGTCATGATCCTGCCCAGCGAGAAGCTCGCGCCGTTCCACACTCAGATAGCGCGTGATCGCGGTGTTCAGGCCGGCGGGGGCGTCATATTCGAGCGACCGGCCGGTCTTGATGTCCTCCTCCGCGAAAACCAGCCGGTAGGCGTCGCCGGTACGGATCATCGTCTTGCCGATCTGAAGGGAGATGAGGGATCGGCGCCGGGGCCCGCGGGCGGCGAGGATGGCGATCATCAGGCCATCCCGGAAGCCCAGCTGCCGACGCTCGGGGATCGGGTCGTTGAGCGCTTCCTGCATGAGCGTGTGTCCCCATCGGTAGAGGACGTCGCTGTCGATGATCTGGATCGGCCGCCGGCGGACCGGCAGGAGCGATCGCAGCGGCCGGCCGTTCGGGGCTGTCAGCCAGCCGAAGTCGACCTCCGGCTGCATGATGCGCAAGGCCCCGCGCAGCTGCGACAGCGTGGCGATGATTGAGCTGTTGGCATGGCCGGCTGCGCGGTGCGCCTCGAAATAGGCCTGCACATTGGCCCGGGTCACGCGCTCGGCCGGCAGGGCCGAGGCATCCAGAGGACCCCGCGTGCGCAGGAATGCCAGCCACCGGCCATAGGTCAGAACCCATCCCGCAAGCGTTGCCGGACGCAGAGGCCGACTGGGGGCCGGCCCCTCGAAGAAATCCCCAGGCTGCAGGCCCGACCGCCATAGGCGCCGGTCAATGTCCGGCCAGGCTTCCAGGGGATCCTTGGTGATACGGACAGGTTGCCTCCTTTTACGTCTGGGAAGGACAATCCAACACGGATCCAGCGTCGGTTCCATGATGCGCAAGGCGGCCTTCAGGTGCCACAGCCGAACGAATATTGTTATGTCGGCGTAGCCGCGCTGGCGGAGACCATCGATGTAGGCCTGCACGCGCTCGGGCGATGCCCGCTCCGCCGGTCGGTCGACGGGCTCGAGACCGCCATGCGCCACCAGCGCGCTCAGCCAGAGGCCATAGCCCCCGGCAATCCTGCGGACCTTGGTCGGATGCATCCCGATCACAACAGGACTGACCTGCGCGGCTTCCCACAGCCTTCGGTCCGGGTCGGGCCACCGGTCGATCGAACGGTGGGGCCGGGCGTGACGGGCGGCCATCTCAGGAGCCCCTGCCTTGAGGACCCAAGCCGCCGCGGCCTTTGCGGAACGCATGCGCCGCGATTTTCCGTGTGGCCTGGCGGTCTCCGAGCACGACCGCATCGAAACGCTTGGCCGCGGCATCGACCTCCAGGCCGACATAGTGGGCCATGGTCGTTTGTATGGTCTTGTGGCCGAGGATCTGGCGGACGATCTCATACTGACCGGGATTCAGGCGCAGGAAATTCCACGCCGCGAAGTGGCGGGCGAGATGCACGTTGAACGCGACACCGATCTCGCGGGAAACAAGGCGCGACACCGAGCGGCCAAGCTCGCCCGGGTCGCGGGGCCGGTGATCCCTGCTGGGGAAAAGAAACGGGCTGCCGTCCGCCGCAAGTTGCGGCCGATAGCGTCGGATGTAGGTTTCGATCCGCTTCGCGCTTTCAAGCGGAAGTGGCCACGCGATCTCCTCGTCGTTCTTCACCTCCTCGGGCGCCAGGACGATATGGGTGATCCGGTCCTGCCGGGGATCGGGCCGATGCAGGTGGCGGTCGAGCCGCAGGTCGGCGAGGTTTTTCGCCCGTAACGGACAGATCAACAGGATCTCCAGGACAGCCGCGTGCATCGCCGCCCTGGCCGCCCGGATGGGCGTCGACTCTGCTGCTTTGGCCCGCTTCATCAGTTCGACTGGAAGATATAGCAGCATGGCGCGGGGCCGGGGCTGCACCAGCGCCCGAAGCCTCTCCTTGTTTTTCCTTGTCATGCCCGGTTGCGGGCGAGGCCTCAGGCGCCTGGCCCAGAGCGCGATCCGGTCGACCGCGTCTTTCGGCAGCTTGCAATGGTTGCGCGCAAGCAGCAGCAGCTCCTCGGCAATGCTCGAGGGAAGCGTACTGTTCGTGCCCGCGAACTTGTCCATGTAATGCTTGATGGTGATTTTGATGCGCTCTTCAGGCCGCACCAGATCGGTCAACGTCCGCAGCCTCGCCGGTTGCAGTCCGGCGAGCGCAAGGGCCTGGACGATCCATCGAACACGCCTTTTCTTGTTGCGGATTGTCACCGGCCTGAGCGGACGTTGCCAGGCGGCAAGCGGCGTTGTCTGCTCGGCGAATATGTCGCCCCGGACGGTATCGGTGGTGGCATTGCCGGCGAGGCGGCCGAGATAGCATGCCAGATCCTTGTGAAAGGACGCGGGACAGGCATCCAGCCCCGCGCGGACCGCGCGTCCGCGGCCGGGGGCAACCAACGCGACGGGCGGCCATCCCTGAAGCTGCTCGCGCGCCCAATTCCAGGCCGAGGCGACCTGCCTGGCCCGCGCCGCCGGCCGGCGCCTGAGCGTGCGGGCGGCGAGCTCGCGGAGATACCGCTCGTAGACGTCCTGCCCGGCGTCGCGCAGCGCGATCTCCGCCGCGTCTAGGAAGCGAAAGTAATCCACCAGCGCGTGCCGGCGCCCCTCCGGCAGCGCATCCAAAAAGGCCTCCAGTGCGGCGGAGGCGAGCCGCCTGCCGCGCCGATCGGGGTCATGCTGGTCGAAGCGGCGGAGGGTGCGGCGCACCTCGCTGCAGAAGCTGGCGAAGCGCCCAGTGGACATGCCGAGTTTGGCCGCCGGCCCGCGAAACAGCGGCGCGAGGGTCGCGCAGTCGAGGTGCACGTGCCTGCCGGCGAGGGCCGGATCCTCCCCGGGCCGCAGCGCCTTTACGGCCCGCGTGATCGCGGCGCAGAGCTTGTTCTGCTGCGCCGGCCGCAGATCCGTGGCGGCCCGGATCAGGGCGATCGCCGCGGCCGCGGTCGGCGCGGCGGCGGGCACGGCAGGCGCCCCGCCGGCGCGCGGCGGACGCTGGTTGGAGTATTCATGGGGATGATTCCTTTGCTGGTGGCAGGGTGCGGCAAAGTGTGACATTTTCCGAGACT
>DASYBP010000043.1:0-2268 GCA_036500715.1 Rhodopila sp. | reverse complement strand
GGCGGGACCGGGGAAAGCGCCGTCGCCAGTGGTCACCAAGGCGCCGCCCGTCGCAGCGCCGGTCGGACCGACAGTCACCACGCCGACAAGCCCGCCGCCGCGGTCGCGGTTCGCTTCCAAGGTAGCGCGCTAGGGAGTTGGAGCGATGTTCTACTACCGGCCATTCGACCAGAACCGGACGATCCTGGCTGGCATTCCCCGAGCGACGCTGCTTACTTGGCAAACGCAGCTACAGACGGCGCTTATTAACTTCTCTGCCGGAAGCAATCCCGTAGAATTGTCTTTTATGCAGGGGGATGGCCGGAAGGCTGTAACGCACAACGTAACGACACAGCAAGGCATTATCTACGTCCTTTCGCTGGTCAATCGCTGCCTCGGCCTGCCGCCGAGCCGCGTGCCGATGAGGCCCTACTTCCGAAATTGACCAACCAAGTTCGCATCCTCGGCCCTGACGGGATCGCGCTGCCGCCCACCGGCAGGCGGCGGTCGCTGGCGCTCGCGGGCTACCGGCAGATCCCCTACGACGCGGCCGATCTCTACTCGCAGCACATGGCGACATGGCTGCCGACGCTGTGGTCGCCAGACAATGAAATCAACATCTACCGCGACCGCATTGTCTCGCGGGTGCGCGATGCGGTGCGCAACGACGGTTGGGCCTCCGGTGCCGTCACCCGCATCCTCGACAACGCGATCGGCGCCAGCCTGCGGCCGGTGGCAAAACCGAACTGGCGCTGGTTGCAGTGGAAGACCCAGAACAAGGGCTTCGATCACGTCTGGTCGCGCGAGTTCGGTCAGGTGATCGATGCGAACTTCGAGATCTGGGCCACCGATCCGTCCAAGTACTGCGACGCGACCGGCAACCAGACCTTCTCCCAGATGGCGCACACAGCGTTTCGGCACGGTCTGGTCGACGGCGATGCGCTGGCGATCCTGCCGTGGAACGACGAGGACCGGGTGCCGGGCAAGGCGCAGTATGCCACGGCCGTGCAGCTGGTTGATCCGGACCGGCTTTCCAACCCCTATCAGGTGTTCGATCAGCGGTATTTCCGCGGCGGCGTCGAGATCGACAAGAAGGGCCGACCGATCGCCTACCACATCCGTAAGGCGCACCAGGGCGACTGGTGGGCCGCGGCCGACAGCATGACGTGGCAGCGTTTCCCGAAGCAGACCGAGTTCGGCCGGCCGATCGTCGTGCACTACTTCGAGACCCATCGCGCCGGGCAGCATCGCGGCGGTGCCGGCATCTTCACCCCGGTTCTGCAGCGGCTGAAGATGCTGATCAAGTACGACAGCACCGAACTGGACGCGGCGATCATCAATGCGATCTTCGCCGCCTATGTCGAAAGCCCGATGGACCCGCAGCTGGTCAAAGAGGCGATGGGCGGTGATGAGGGCTTCGAGCAGCTCTCGCTGAATGGCTACCAGGCCGACCGGGCGGCGTTTCACCACGAGAACGCCATTATGCTTGGCGGCGCGCGGATCCCGCAGATGTATCCGGGTGAGTCGATCAAGGCGGTGTCGGCGTCGCGGCCGTCGAGCAACTTCACCCCGTTCGAAGACGCGATGCTGCGCAACGTCGCCTCGGGCCTCGGGCTCTCGGCGCAGCAGGTCTCCAACAACTGGGGCGATGTGAACTATTCCTCGGCGCGCTCGGCCGCGCTTGAAGCGCAGAAGACGATGACGCGGCGCCAGGTGGACTTCTTCATCGGCTTTGCCTCGCCGGTGCGCAATGCGCTGGTTGAAGAGATGATGGACATCGACGACTTGCCGCTGCCGTCTGGTTACAAGCCTGACTACATCAGCTTCGCCGAGTGCCGCGCGGCGTTTTGCCAGTGCGAGTGGATCGGGCCCCCACGCGGCTGGGTCAACCCGATCGACGAGCGGGCCGGCGCGATCCTCGGCATGGAAGCCGGCATGTCCACGCTGGAACAGGAATGCCTCGCGCAAGGAACGAACTTCGAGGACATCCTGGCGCAGCGCAAATACGAGATCGACAAGTTCGATGAGCTCGGCATCCCGCGGCCGGAATGGGCCGGGATGTTTAACGTGAAGCCCGGTGGTGGGCCGCCCGACGGCGACAAGCCGGCGAAACAGAGCAAACCCGCGCAGCCGGAGACGGTGAGGTGAGAAATGTTAGTCGCGTTCTTGATATTCAATCCGTTGTGGCCCCTTACGTGGTGGCTGGTGCCCCCGGCGATAGTGTTCTCTGAGCTTTACGGCCAGCGGACGCTGGTGCCGCCAAATTCGCCGTTTTTGCGGGTCTAGGCG
>DASYBP010000042.1:0-4245 GCA_036500715.1 Rhodopila sp. | reverse complement strand
CGAGCCGACGCACGGTGTGGACGTCGGCGCACGCGAAGAGAGTTATCGCGTGCTGGATGATCTGGTGAAAGCCGGCATGGGGGTGATCGCGGTGTCCTCCTATCTGCCGGAAGTGCTTCGGATCAGTGACCGCATCCTGGTCACCGCGTGACGGACGGATTGCACTGGAAGTCAGTCGCGCGGATGCCACCGAGGAAGTGTTGCTGAATGCCGCTACCGGAGGCGAGGGGTGAGTCAACCCCGCGCCCGTCTGCAGCAAGCGCGGATCACGCCCGCCGCCGTCCTCGCGCGCTTCGGGTTCTACGCGGCGCTGCTGATCTTGATCGCTGTGTCCGCGGCTGTGTCGCCCGCATTCCTGACGCTGCAGAACTGGATCAACATCCTGCAGCAGACGTCGACGATCGGTATCATGGCGATCGGCGAAACGCTGGTCATCCTGGCCGGCGGCATCGATGTGTCGGTCGGGTCGATCCTGGGCCTGGGCGGGATGATCGTCCTTGGAACACTGAGTGGCCTGGCTGTCGGTCTGATCAATGGCGTGCTGATTACCTGGCTTGGGATTGACCCGTTCATCACCACCCTGGCGATGCTCAGCGTGATCCGCGGCGTGGTCTACATCGTATCGAATCAGTATAACGTCAATATTGCGGATAATTCTGACTTCCTTGTGCTGGGACGCGGGCACCTCGGCGTCATTCCGATCTCGGTGCTGATTTTCGCCGCGCTGTTCGTGCTGGCATGATTGTTGGAACGTCGTACGACGATCGGACGGTCGGTCCACGCCTTGGGCCGCAATCAGGCGGCGGCACTTTTGTGCGGCATCCCGCTGGCTGGCATCCGGACGGCGACCTATCTATGCCATTTCCGGCGCCTGCGCGGCGCTTTCGGGGGTGATACCGACCTCACAGGTTGCCCTGGCGGTCCCGTATCAAGGTACGGGATACGAACTGGACGTCATCGCCGCCGTGGTTGTCGGCGGTGTCAGCCTGACGGGTGGAACCGGCAGCGTGCTGGTGGGCGCGCTCGGGTCGATTTTCATCGGCGTGCTGCTGACCGGAATGGCGCTGGTCGATATATCGGCGATCTGGCAGATGTTTATTCGTGGTGTGGTGATTGTCGCCGCAGTGGCGCTTTATGGAATGGCACGCGGCCGCAACGTGTAGAGCAGCGGTCCGGTCCGTGACGTACGGTGGGCTGGCGGAGGCGCTGGGCGGGGAAAGGCGGCGATCTTGTTGTAGCGCGTGGGTTCGGCCTTGCTGGAATTCCAGCCGGTTCGCCTGCTCTTGTCAGCCAGCGGTTGGCAGTTCGCAATGGCTGGCGGTGAGTTTGCCGGCGAGAACGGCCATCACCGGGTCGTGGCGCAGGTTGTCGTGATCGTTGAGGTCCTCGTAACCAAGCGTGATGCCAACGACGCGCTGCATCACCAGGGTTTCCACTGTGTGTTCGGTGAAGGCCGGATCGCGGCTGTCCTTGAAGCAAAAGTGTCCAGGCGGCGAGTGAGGGCAACAACGCGGTTGGCGGCACCCAGTCGCAAGGCGCCAGCGTCGGAGATGATGTGGTGATGCCCGATCTTGGCACGATCCGGGAGGAGGTTGATTTTGCGGCAACTCGGGTTGACCGCGATAGCGCCAGTTGCCGGTTCGTCTGCGCGCTGTTACTGAGAATCCATGGTTCGGCGTCCACAGGCGACCAGGGCGATGGCGCGTCGGCGCGAGCCCGAGAAGCAGAGTATTCTGATCGTCAAACTGGGGGCATTCGGCAATATCGTCCTTTCGCTCGCGGCATTCGCTGCCATTCGCCAGCATCATGTGGGGGCCGATATCAGCGTGTTGACAGGTGCCGCCTTTGCCCCCTGGCTGCGGGCATTTCCTTACTTCGATAACGTCATGATCGATCCCCGGCCGGCATGGTGGGACTTTCGCGCGGCGCGTCGGCTAGGGCGGATGCTGACGAGCGAACAGTTTGACCGGGTCTACGACCTGCAGACCTCGACCCGGTCGTCGCGTTACTTTCGGCTGATCCCGGCCAAGCATCGGCCGGAATGGTCAGGCATCGCCTTCGGCTGCTCGCACCCTGATCGCGACCCGCGGCGCAATGCCCTACATGACGCCGTGCGGCAGCAAGGGCAACTGGCTCAGGCCGGGATCACCGTGTTCCCGCCCGCGGACGTGTCCTGGTGCACCGGCGACATCAGGCGCTTCCGTCTGCCTGACAGCTTCGTGCTGCTGGTTCCCGGCAGTTCGCCAGACCGGCTGGCCAAGCGATGGCCGGTCGCCCACTATGCGGACCTGGCGCAGCGCCTGGGCGAACGCGGACTGGCTACGGTCGTTGTGGGAGCCGCTGCCGAAAGATCGCTCGCGGCTGGCATCTCCGCCGCGCACGACCTGACCGGTCAGACCGATTTCGGCGATTTGTGCGATCTGGCCCGAACGGCACGGTTCGCGGTCGGCAATGATACCGGGCCGATGCACTTGCTTGCTGCCGCGGGGTGTCCGATCATAACCTTGTTTTCAAAAGATTCTGATCCATCGCGGTGCGCCCCGGTCGGACGCTGGACGCGGGTCTTGCGACAGCCGGACCTTGCCGATCTGGCGGTGGAGACGGTGTTGCAGGCGCTGCCTGGCTAATGGCAGACATCGCGGTTCCCGCAAGCCGGCGTAGCTTTCCCCCAGCCGATGGGATCCCCATGCCGCAGCGGCTGTGGGCGGTTCTGACCATCGCGCTCGGCCTGACCCTCGCGGTCCTGGACGGCGGCATCGCCAACGTGGCGCTGCCGACGATCGCGCGGGAGGTGAATACCTCGCCGGCCAACTCGATCTGGGTGGTGAACGCCTATCAGCTTGCAGTGACGATTTCCTTGCTGCCGCTGTCGTCGCTGGGCGAGATCCATGGATACCGGCGTATCTACCAGGCGGGGCTGGTGCTGTTCACCCTGGCCTCGCTGGCCTGCGCGTTGTCGCAATCGCTGCCGACCCTGATCGTCGCACGCATGCTGCAGGGCCTGGGTGCGGCGGGAATCATGAGCGTCAACAGTGCGCTGATCCGCTTCATCTATCCGCGGCGCTGGCTGGGACGGGGTGTAGGACTGAACGCCACCGTGGGGTCGATCGCTGCGGCACTGGGACCCTCGGTGGCTTCGGCGATCCTGGCGGTCGCGCCGTGGCCATGGCTGTTCGCGGTGAACGTGCCGCTGGGCGTTCTGGGCGCGGTGATCGCATTGCGGACGCTGCCGTTCACACCGCTGTCGGGCAGCCGGTTCGACGGCACCAGCGCCGCGCTGCAGGCGGTAGCGTTCGGCACGTTGCTGTTCGGCGTATCCGAGATGGGCCACGGCGCCTCGTGGGTGCATGTCGTGGCGGAATTGGTCGTCGCGGCGGTTGCAGGGTTTGTGCTGGTGATCAGACAACTCAGCCGGAGCGCGCCCCTGCTGCCGGTCGACCTGCTGCGCATCCCGCTGTTCGCGCTGTCCGTATCGACATCTATCTGTTCGTTCGTCGCTCAGTCGATCGCGAGTGTGTCAATGCCGTTTCTGTTCCAGCATCGGTTCCAGTTCGATCAGGTGATGACAGGGCTGCTGATGACACCATGGCCGCTGGTGGTCGGGGTGATCGCGCCGTTCTCCGGACGGCTGGCTGATAGGTATCCGGCGGGACTGCTGGGCGGCGGCGGGCTGGCTGTGATGGGACTGGGGCTGCTGGCGATGAGCCTGTTGCCGGATCACCCGACGACGTTCGATATCGTCTGGCGGATGACGGTGTGCGGGATCGGGTTCGGATTCTTCAACACGCCCAACAACCGAGCCATTCTGACATCGGCGCCGCCGATCCGAACGGGTGGGGCGAGCGGCATGCAGGCGACGGCGCGGTTGATGGGACAGACGATGGGCGCGGCGCTGGTGGCGCTGATTTTCACCGCATACCCGCAGAACGGCACGACGGTGACATTATTCATAGCCGCGGGCGTCGCCGGTGTCGCCGCGTGCGTGAGTCTCAGCCGATTGGCGGCATAATGTTATTGGGCAGAAGGCACCTGATCAGCATAACTCGCCCAGCTGTTGGTGATCTCGCTCTTTACCGGCAGGAATCCCGACGCGATGCTGGCCTTCAGTGCGGCGACGCCGCCTTCGGCGAAGCCATAGGCGGACCGTGTCTTCGCGGACGCCACACGCCTCGGCGATCCGCGGTCTCGTCCCGGCCGCCAGCGTCAGCAACACGGCGCAGGTCTGTCCGCCTCCCCCGGTCGCGC
>DASYBP010000041.1:0-4543 GCA_036500715.1 Rhodopila sp. | reverse complement strand
GCGGCGGGCGAACCCCGATGCGATCTCCGGCGCACCGCGATCATTCCGGAAGCCACCACAGCAATTAACATGCAAATGCGCGTTTCTGTCCCGGGCCGAGCCTTAAACTTGTGTAATGAATGGGCTACGCTGGCCTCACTTGGCAATCGTCGTGCCGGCGTGAACGTCGCCGTAGTAGACGTCCCAACTTTCCTGGCGGCACTCGAGATCTAAGCATTTGAGATTATTGGTGATCGGGATGGGACTCGAACCCATGACCATTCGATTAAAAGTCGAATGCTCTACCAGCTGAGCTACCCGATCATCATTGCATCGCGCCACTGGTGTGCTTAACCCGCGCTGTGTAGGGGGCGGGTGGTTGCGGGTCAATAGTGCCGCAGCTTTCGAAATAGCGCCGGGAGCGGCCGGCTTTACAAGGCGCCAAAGCCTGTTAGCTCAGACTCCTGAAGCCACCCGCGGACCGCAACATCCGCCCACAATCAACTGGCTTCCGGATGGATCTCGGAGGCCACCGGTTGCGAACTGCCGACCACCGTCGGCAGCGCCACCGGGCGCAATCCGATCAGCTCGGCGGTCCGGATCCCGGCATTGCGCCAGAACGCGAACGTGTTGAGCCGGGAGTTCTCCAGTATGGCGATCGCCACCGCTGACAGGAACGGCAGGCTTTCCAGCACCAGGACCGCGGCGAAAATGTAGATTTCGCGGACTTCCTTGAAACTGTTGGTGACCACAAGCACCGCCGCGCCGACCAGCAGCAGCACGCCGATCACCGCTTCCCAGAACGCCTGGAATTCCACCGACATCAGCGAAAACCCGCCCTTGGAGGTGCGCGCGAAGGCAAGATGATCGGTGATCAGCCCGTTCGCCACCGCGCGCGATACCGTCCATTGCACGGACATCGCGGTGACCATGGCGCCCAGCATTTGCCCCCACTTTACGGGCACGCGCAGCCGGTACAGTACCACGAAATGCACCAATGAGACCACAAAGGCGGCGATGATCGGCAGGGTCAGGATCTTGTCGGGAATGGCGATGTCGGCGAAGGCCACGATCGGCACCCAGATCAGATTGAGGATGGCGACCAGCACGCCGAGACTTTCGGCTCCCAGCCAGTTCAGCCAGCCCAGGGTAAATTCGCGCCGCTGATCCGGCGACAGCCGG
The DNA here is from genome assembly GCA_036500715.1 of Rhodopila sp. GTDB lineage: Bacteria > Pseudomonadota > Alphaproteobacteria > Acetobacterales > Acetobacteraceae > Rhodopila. Next base: position 3,382 of record DASYBP010000041.1, on the reverse strand, counting down.
CTGGCGCCGGGAAGAAACCGCCGCCAATGCTTCTTGACGATCTGGAAACCGCCATAGGCCCAGCGATGGCGTTGCTTCTTGAAGGCCTCATAGGTGTCCGGCAGCAGGCCTCGGCCGTAGCGGTGGTTGGTGTAATGGGTAAGCCAGCCATGCTCGATGATCTCAAGGCCGAGATCGGTGTCTTCGCAGATGGTGTCGCCGGCCCAGCCGCCGGCCATGTCCATCGCCGCGCGCCGGATCAGGCACATGGTGCCGTGCACGATGATGGCGTCGGCCTCGTTGCGCTGGACCATGCCGATATCGAAGAACCCGGCATATTCGCCGTTCATGATGTAGTGCATCAGCGAGCGGTCGCCGTCGCGATGGTCCTGCGGCGCCTGCACCAGGCCGACGCGGGAATCGGCGAATACCGGCACCAGATCCTTCAGCCAATCCGGATCCACCACATAGTCCGCGTCGATGATGCCGATGATCTCGGCATCGACCGCGGTCCGCTCCATGGCGATGCGCAGGGCGCCGGCCTTAAAGCCTTCGACCTTTTCGGCGTTGATGAACTTGAAGCGTTCGCCGAGCGCGCGGCAATGATCCTGGATCGGCTGCCAGAAGGCGGGATCCGGTGTGTTGTTGATGATCACAACACATTCGAAATTCGGGTAGTCGAGCCGGGACACCGCGTCCAGCGTCTGCTTGAGCATCTCCGGCGGCTCGAAATAGGCCGGCACGTGGATCGAGACCTTGGGAAAGGTCATGTTGTCGCCCATCGTGGCCGGCGCCAACGGCTCTCCCTTGACGATCAGCCGGCGGGGCTTCAGGCCAAACGCAATCGCGGCGATTTCCTCGACCCGCGCGACCGCGATCAGCACCAGCGGAACCAGCAGGATCAGTCCCAGCGTCAGCGCGAAGGCCGAGCCGAACACGAAGTAATGGCCGGCCCAATAGGCGAAGATGGTCGCGGCCCAGGCGCCGACGCCGTTCGCCGCCGCCGACAATATCAGCGACTGCATCATGGTGGGCCGGGCCAGCCTGAGGATCGGCAGCGACATCAGGATGCCGACGAGGATGGCAATGGTCGCGAGTTTCCAGTAGTTCTCGTTGACGATCGGCCCGGCCCAGGCAAATTTCGGTTCGCGTGCGGCATTCAGAATGCCCCAATAGGGGCCGACGCCGCCCTCGAAGAATTTCCAGGGCTGATCAATCGCTTCCACGATATTGTAATCCATGCCGATGGCTTCGGCGCGGGTCACGAAGTTGCGCAGCACCTTGGCTTGCTCGAACGGGCCGGGCACGGCCTTTTGCAAATTGTACCCCGCGCTCGGCCAGCCGAATTCCGCGATCACGATGCGCTTGCCTGGAAATTGGTCGCGCAGCAGCTGGTACATGGCGACCGCCTGATCCACCGCCTGATCGGCGGTGAAGTTCTCCCAGTAGGGCAGGACGTGGGCGGCGATGAAATCGACGGAGTAGCCGAGCTGCGGATTGTCGCGCCAGATGTTCCAGATTTCGCCTGTTGTGACCGGGACGCTGACGGATTTCTTGACCCGTTTGATCAGCTCGATGAGGTCGTCAACCTTTTGCTCGCCGCGATAAACCGTTTCGTTGCCGACCACGACGCCGATCACATTGCTGTTGCGCCTGGCGAGATTGATCGCGGCGTCGATCTCGCGCTCGTTGCGTTCGGCGTTCTTGTCGATCCAGGCGCCGACCGTGACCTTGATTCCGAATTCGGCGGCGATCGGCGGCACCAGTTCGACGCCGCCGGTCGAGGAGTAAAGCCGGATTGCCCGCGTCAGCGGTGCCAGCTTCTTCATGTCGGCGCGGATTTTCTCCTCGCTCGGAATGTTGTCGACGTCAGGGTGAGCCGTTCCCTCGAACGGGGCATAGGACACGCTGGGGAGAACTCCCCTGAAGTCCGGAGCCTGCTGCTTCTCCTGGAGCAGACCCCAAAGGCCGGCATGAGCAGCGGTGACGAACAAGAGGACAGCGACGACGGCGCGCATCGCGAGAAAACCATGCGGGGCTTGCTACTGGGGAGAAAGCGAACCCGTCCCCTAGGTTCGACCGACACGGCGGCATTTCAGGATAACTCTGCCACGCCATTTAACAACTGGTATCACGCGATGGCGTTTTAAGGGCGCAACAAGTGAGGTTACCAAAATTTCAGGTGGACTACTTGGCCGGCGCCGCTGCGGGGGACGCTGCGGGTTGCGGCGCGGCGGCGGCTGCGGGCGCGGCCCCGGCGGTCGTGGGCGTCGGGGCAGGGGCGGCCGCCGCGGCCTGCGGTTGGGCGCCCGGATTGATCCAGCAGGCATGGACGCGGTCGTCCAGGCTCTTCGGCACCTTGTCGTCGATTTGCGAGCCGAACCGGGTCAGGCAGCGAAAGGTCGCCTGGACGTGTCCGCCCGGGCAGCCGAACCGGTCATACAGATCGAGATGCCGGAAGGCGGTGTCGAGATCGTCGCGCCACATCAAGCGAACGACGCGGCGGCCGAGCCAGACGCATTCCGGGTTTCCGGCGGGGCCGTTGATGACTTGCGCCGCCTCAACGAATTCGTCGGTCTTGCGCTGGCTGTCCTTGGAAGCGTCGGCCGCGTTGCCCGCGGCCGGCTTGCCCGACTGATCCTGGGCAGCTGGAGCCCCGCTCTGGGCCAGCGCGCCGCAGCTACCGATCAGGAGCAGGAATCCGGGAACGGCGAGATGGCGCAAAACCGCATTTTGAACCCTAAGCACACCTCGACGCATAAATTCCCCGATTTTTGGCCTGCCCGCGCCCCACGCCGACGCGGGTCGTTGATGCCGTTCAAATAGGTCTCCAATGCGGCGGAGACACTTGGCAGATTCCCATGACGGACATTTGGGATTTTGTCCAGCAAAGTCACAACTTTATCGCGTTGTGGTAAAGCCGCCCGGCGGCGGCGCCTTTGAACGCGCCTATCCTGCTCTTGGCAGATGGGCGGTGACCGGCTAATTCGACGGTCCCCGCCAGGAGGATGGAACCAATTTCGCTTCGTACGCCGCTGGCGCTTCTTCTCATATCCCTTTGTGCGATTGCAGCGGTGTGGTGGTGGCTGGCCACGCCGATCCAATTGGTGCGGGCGCCGATCGATCCCAACGCCAAGCTGCAATGCGTGTCTTACGCACCGTTCCGGAATGATCAGACCCCGCTGGTGCGGACCACGCATATCGCTCCGGAGCAGATCGCCCAGGATCTGGCGCAGCTCGCCAAAATCAGCGATTGCGTGCGTACCTACTCGATCGAAAACGGCCTCGATCAGGTTCCTGGGCTGGCGGCGAAGGTGGGCCTGAAAGTCATCCAGGGCATATGGCTAGGCAGTGATCGGCTGAAGAACCTCGCACAGATCTCCACGGCGGTGCGTCTGGCCAA
>DASYBP010000040.1:0-15383 GCA_036500715.1 Rhodopila sp. | reverse complement strand
CTGATCAAGGGGATTGGGTCGCGTTGGGAGCCGCTGATACAGGTGTCGACCCCCCTGGCATTGCGGAACGCAATTATCGTCAGTTAATCGCCAGGCTGGGGTCGGCAAGCTGATCCTCGAATCACCGAACCCAATCGTCGGTGCGACCACACCCATCGAGCGCGACGGCCTGGGTGTCACGCCCCGGGTGTCACTCCGCCGCGATGACGCCGCCCGCCCACTGCTCCAGTGAGCTTGCCTTGGCGTGTACTGTCGCCACGCTCCCGCTCAGCGACCCAAGGCTGGCGTGGTAGCGTTGCAGGCTCTCCCCCAGACCCATGGTCGTTGCTTTCAGCTCACCCAGCGCCTGCCGCCATGCGGCCACCGCAGCCCGCTGCTCGATCATCGCCGCGTTCAGCGACGCTAGCGCCAGGCCCAGACGATCCTCAGGCAGCGGCTCCGCGGGCTTGGGACGGATCGGAAACGGGATGATATCCGCCGTCGGCAGCCCTGCTTCGACCGGGTCAGATTCGGGGGTCGTCGTACAACTCATGGCAGCGTCTCCGCTCATTGATCAGGCAGTCGTTAATCAATCATTAATACCAGATTCACGCCATAAATTATTAGAATACAATGGTCTGACCGACCCCGCGGAGCACCAGAACCATAACCATCATGGCGATCGCAACTAATGAGAATGCCCAACGAACCCACACATATCGCGACGGCACCAGCAACCTCTGCGCCGCGCGATGCTCCGTCAACACAGTTGCGAGATAACCCAGCACCAGCACCGCCAGCGCCACCGACGGCGATACCATCTGCGCCAGCACCAGCCCCACCCACGCCACGATCAGCGGCAGCACCCCGGCGCCGAACCGCACGGACGGGCGGACCGCCGCCGGCGCCAGGGCCAGTCCCCAGTGCACCCCGCCGGCGAAACCCAGGATCAGCGCCGCATAGTCGATCAGGGAAACCAGCATGCGCTCCGCTGTTTCCGGGATATGCCCAACGGCGCCAAACGCGAAGAACACCAGAGGCACAAGCCCGAGGAGGCTGAGCGCTACGACCATCACCGGCATGTTTCCTCCTGGGTTTGCATGGGCACTCAACCTCTCATTCGCACGGCGGAGATATGCTAGTGTCCCATCGCGGTGAAGCGTGATCAGCGAAGCTATCGACGATTGCCGCGTGAATCGGTCACTTCAAACAAAGTGCGACGTATCGCGCTTGGGCGATGCTAGACCGCTACAATTCGTGTTGAGCACGCGCCGCGTCCGTCCGGAATTCGCATGACCATCGGTGTCGAAGTCGTCGTCATCCTCCTGCTGATCGTCCTGAACGGGCTGTTCTCACTCAGCGAACTGGCCCTGGTCTCGGTGCGCCGGGCGCGACTCGCGGTGCTGGAGCGGAAAGGCGTCAAGGGCGTCGCAGCCGCCAGGGCCCTGTCGGACGATCCGCAGCGCTTCCTTCCCACTGTGCAGGTCGGCATCACGCTCGTCAGCGTGTTCACCGGGGTGTTCGGCGGTGCCCGCATCGCCTCGCACGTTCAGGCCTGGTTGGCCAGCTTCCCCCCGCTCGCGCCGTTCGCCGAAAGCATCGCGCTGGCCGCCGTCGTCATCGTCAGCACCTACCTGACGCTGGTACTCGGCGAACTGGTGCCGAAGCAGCTTGCATTGCGATCGCCCGAGCTGATGGCGATCCGGGTCGCCCGGCCGATCGCGATCGTGTCGCGCATCACCGGACCGGCGGTCTGGCTGCTGGGCAAATCCTCCAATGCCGTCCTGCGCCTCTTCGGCCTCAACCGGCCCTCGCGCCAGTCGGTCACCGAGGAGGAGTTGAAGGCGCTACTGATCGAAGGCGCCCAGACCGGCGTGCTGGAAATGGAGGAGCGCGACATGATCGAACGCGTGCTGCGCCTCGCCGACAAACCGGTGCGCGCGATCATGACGCCGCGCACCGAACTCGCCTGGGTGGACCGCACGCATCCGGCGAAAGCGATCGCCGCCGCGCTGAAGGCCGCGCCGCACTCGCGCTTCGTGGTGTGTGATCGCTCGATCGACAACGTGGTCGGGGTCGTCCAGGCCAAGGACCTGCTGGACCGCATCCTCGGCGGCGCCGAACTGTCGGTCAGTGCCAGCCTGCGCCAGCCGATGATCGTCCCCGACGCGATCAGCGCGCTCGACGCGCTGGAACGGCTGAAATCGGATGCGCTGGGCCTGGCGCTGGTGATGGACGAATACGGCAGTTTCGAGGGCGTGGTCACGGCGGCCGACGTGCTGCAGGCGATTGTCGGCGACGCCTCCCGTCCCGAACATCTGGAAGGCGTGCCGGGACCGGAAGGCGAGGCCACGATGACGTTGGACGGGATGACCCCGGTCGATGAGCTGAAAGCCAGGCTGAAGCTGCCCGATCTGCCGGCCGAGGGAAGCTATCACACTCTGGCCGGCTTGCTGCTGGCACTGCTGCGGCGCGTGCCGCGGGCCGGCGATCGCATCGTGTTCGGCGGCTGGCGGTTCGAGGTGCTCGAAATGGACGGTCGCCGCGTGGACAAGGTGCTGGCCGGTCGCGAACCCACCGCGGAACCCGTCGAGGCCGCCACACGGTGAACGCCCCAACCGGCAGCGCGACCATCGCCCCACGCGGCAGCGTGACGATCACCCAGTGCGCCGTGCTGGTCGGCGGACTCGGCACTCGCCTCGGCGCCCTCACTGCCACCACGCCGAAGCCCCTTCTGCCCTGCGGCGGCCGTCCCTTCCTGTTCTGGCTGCTGCGAGAGTTCGCGCGCTTCGGCGTCAACGACTTCCTGCTGCTGACCGGGCATCTGTCGGCGGCGGTCGAGCGCGCCGCCGCGGACATCCAGGCCGCGCTGCCACGTCCCGTCCGGATTACGCTATCACGGGAACCGACGCGAGCGGGAACCGGTGGCGCCGTCTATCACGCGCGCGACCGGCTGCACGACCGCTTCCTGCTGTGCAACGGCGACTCCCTGTTCGACTGCAACCTCGCCAATCTGCTGGCCGATGCGGCGGTCGACGGCTCGGACGTGACCGGACGGATCGTGCTGCGTCGGCTGCAGGACGCCTCTCGCTACGGCGTCGTCGATTTTGAGCAGGACCGCGTGACCGCGTTCCGGGAACGCCCTCCGCCGGGCATCGGCGGCACGATCAATGGCGGGATCTATCTGTTCGACCGGTCACTGCTAACCCATCTGCAGCCCGCCTGCTCGCTGGAAGCCGATATCTTGCCGAACCTGGCCCGCGCGGGACGGCTGCGCGCGACGCTCGCGGACGGCTACTTTCGCGACATCGGCATCCCGGAAGATTTCGCCCGCGCGCAGACCGAGATCCCAGCGCTGCTACAGCGGAAGGCTTTGTTCCTGGACCGCGACGGCGTACTGAACATCGATCACGGCTATGTCGGCTCGCGCGACCGGTTCGATTGGGTCGACGGCGCCGGGGAGGCGATCCGTCACGCCACCCAGGCCGGCTGGCACGTCTTCATCGTCACCAACCAGGCCGGTGTCGCGCGCGGCTACTTCGGCGAATCGGCGGTAGACGACCTGCTGCATTGGATCTGCGATCAGGCCCGCCAGGCCGGCGGCACGATCGACGACACGCGCTACTGCCCGTATCATCCCGACGCGACGGTGCCGGCCTATCGTCGGCAGCATCCCTGGCGCAAGCCGCTGCCCGGCATGCTGACGGATCTGATCGCCGCCTGGCAGCTCGATCCCGCCAAAGCGATCATGGTCGGCGACAAGGCCTCCGACATGGAGGCCGCCGCCGCGGCCGGCGTGACCGGATTTTTGTTTCGGGGCGGCAATTTGCTTTCCTTCCTGCGGCCGATCCTCGATAACCACGCCTGATCACGAAATCCGGAGTGATCGGGAAATCAGGAGCGATCGTTGCGGTCCCGGCGAAATGCGATTCGTGCGCGCGTCCCCCTGCGTCTCGGGCTGGCCGGCGGCGGCACCGACCTCAGCCCCTACTGCGATCAGCATGGCGGGGCGGTGCTGAACACGACGATCGACCGCTATGCCTATGCCTTCATCGAGCCTTCCGACGACGGCCGGGTCCATTTCGTCGCCCCCGATCTGGAAATTGCCGAGTCCTTCCCGCCAGACCTGGCGGCAATGGCGCGCGGCCGGCTGGGGCTGCACGCTGGTGTCGCCCACCGGATGCTGACTCAGTTTGGCCGCGGCACCGTCACGCCGATGTGCGTAACGTCGTATGTCGATGCACCGGCCGGCTCCGGCCTGGGCTCGTCGTCCGCCCTGGTCGTTGCACTCGTCGAGGCGTTCACCGGGCTGCTCGCCGCACCGCTCGGTCCTTACGACGTCGCTCGGATTGCCTTCGAGATCGAACGGATCGATCTCGGCCTGGCCGGCGGCAGGCAGGACCAGTACGCGGCCACGTTCGGCGGCACCAACTTCATTGAGTTCACCGCCGGCGACCGGGTCATCGTCAACCCGCTGCGCATCGCATCCGCCGTCTTGAACGAACTCGAAACGTCGATGGTGGTCTGCTTCACCGGCGTCAGCCGCCGGTCTGAGGCGATCATTGTCGAGCAGCAGCGCGGCATGAACGAACTCACCGGCGGCCCGCAGGCCGTCGACGTTCTCGAGAGCCTGCATCGGTTGAAGCGCGACGCGCTGGAGATGAAGGAGGCGCTGCTGCGCGGCGAAATCCCGCGTATGGCCGACATCCTGAACCGCTCCTGGGCGGCCAAGAAACGCACGGCGTCGGGGATCAGCACCGGCCGAATCGAGACCTTGTACGAGTCTGCCTTTTCCGCCGGAGCGATCGGCGGCAAGGTTTCCGGTGCCGGCGGCGGTGGCTTCATGATGTTCATCGTCCCGCCGCACCGCCGCATCGGCGTGGTGCGAGCGCTGAACGAGGCCGGTGGAAGCGCCAGCGGGGTCCATCTCACCGCCCAGGGCGCCGAATCCTGGACGATCTGAGCCGATCGGTATAGGGAACCGCGCCGACGGCCTCCTGGCCCCTGGCGGCCAATGAACCTGCGGTTAATCGTACCGGCCCGGACGACGTTCATTGCCCGGGCCAAGCCATGAGGGATATGCATGCGATCGTCGAGACTAGCCACCGCCGTTCTCGCGCCTGTCTTGTTGCTGAGTGCCTGTGCCAGCGAGCCAGTGGGTCCGACCATCGCGGTGATGCCGGCACCCAACAAGCCGTTCGACGTGTTTCAGGGCGATCAGGCGCTGTGCCGTCAATTCGCCTCGGGCCAGATCCAGGGCGGCGCACAACAGGCCAACAACAAACAGGTCGGAACCGCGGTCATCGGTACGCTCCTCGGCGCCGGGCTGGGGGCCGCGGTCGGCGGCGGAAGGGGTGCTGCGATCGGCGCCGGCGCCGGTGCCGTGGGGGGCACTGCGGTCGGGGCAGGGCCCGCGCAGGGTGCGCAGTACAGCCTGCAGCAGCAGTATAACAATGCCTATGCGCAATGCATGTATTCCCGCGGCAATCAGGTGCCTGGATTCCAGCCCGCGGGCGTGGCGCCGCCACCTCCACCGCCGCCGGGATACCAACCGCCGCCGGGATACCAGCCGCCACCCGCGTATCCGCCGCCGCCCCCGCCGGGCTACTATCACTGAACCTCACTGAACCGTCGTCGTCACGATGCGGTGACAGCGCACGCAGCGGTAACCAGTTCTGCCACCGTACTGGCTCGGCCGCGTTGGGGTGTCGTTCCGTCGCTCGAAAGGAAGGACAAATGCGCAGAACCCCAGCCGTTGCCGCGATAATGTCCCTGGCCCTGCTGGCCGCCTGCGGTAAAGACGAGCCTGGGCGAACCGAGGGCGGGGCCGCGGCCGGTGCCGCGAGCGGGGCGACCGTCGGGCTGGTTGGCGGCCCGGTCGGTGTCGTCGCCGGCGGGGCGATCGGCGCCGCGGCTGGCGGCGCGACGGGTGCGGCGACCAAACCCAACGACGTCAACATGGGTGCGCCGCCCTGGCACGATAACCGTCAAACCGGTCAGTAGGCAGCCCATCACCTGTCGAACTGAGCGGCCATCCGTCGCTCGTTTCGGGTTGGGACCGGAGATCGCATGGGCGGTCGCCGGTCTCACCGCATTCACGGCGGCCACGCGCGCGACGAAGAACCCATCAGCATGTTCACCTGAACCAACCGCGGGATGATCTTCAGACTGCCCGTTCGACCCCGAATCGGTGTAGTCTGTTAGCGAATCGACAGGCATTACTTCGGTGGGGTGTTTTCAATGCGCTGCGCGTGGTTGTTTTTACTGGTGATCGCCTGCGGCCTGTCCGGATGTGGACAGTCCACCCCCGACCGCGCGAGCGGCGGCGCCGCGACAGGCGCCGGCACGGGCGCGGTGATCGGCCTGGTCGGCGGCCCGGTTGGTGTTGTCGCCGGCGCGCTGATCGGTGGCGGGGTCGGCGCAGCTTCTGGCGCCGCGGTGCCAGAGAAACATCTCGACCTCGGGTCGCCGCCGTGGAGTGACAGTAAATCAAACTAATCCAACCCCGGAACGGCCAGCGGCCTCAGACCGGCAAGCGCCGCTTTTCCGCTTAACGCATCCGTTCGCGACGCTGGCGATTATAACTCGGCTTTCCACAGCCCAGGGTAATCTGCGATGAAGCCGTTGTCGGCAAGTTCCAGCAACCCCTGATAGCCGACGCTCGGCGCCTCATACGACAGTGTGGTCTCGCCACGCCGTTCGTAGAACTGCGGTAATGTGCTGAGCATTCCGGATTCGATGTCGAGCCATGCGACTGGGATCGGGACTCGCTGGCCAGTCTTGATCGGCACCCGGCGAAGCTGTTGGATATTTGTCGCGGGCGTGAAGCTCAAATCCAAATCGACCAGCGATTCGAGGCCCTCGATAGGCTCGCCATTGAGTGTCCAACGCGCATCGTCGTGCACAACAAGGTGTGCAATCGAACGATCCCCCAATCGTCCTTCCACGCGTGCGGACAGTGTCTCCCAAGCCGCCGTGCACAGAATTTCATAACTTAGCCGCGCCGGTCCGGTTGGGTGAAGAAACACCGCCGTGCCCGTGATCGTCCAGCCGCAGGACGCGCGCTCAAGCCAGCCCGCATCGTGGCCCGGCATATCAAGTCGTCGCCAGAACATCGAGGCTTCCGTCGTCATTGCCTGCTCCTCTTGCTCATGCTCGCAACTACCCTTGGTGAGTGAGCATAGACCAGAACCCGGAAACGCGCTTAGGGGGCACTCTTCGGGCGAACCACGCCGGTCGACTGGCACCGCAACGGTCGCCCCAACAGACAGCGAGAAACCGCATTTCTTATTCCCAAACTCGTTGCTCTGCGTCATCATACCGCCGTGCCTCGCGCCAAATGCAGCCTTCCGCGGGAGACCTGTTTGAGACAGCGTATGTTCGGCTGGGCCGTGGCACTTGCCCTCGTCCTCACCTGCCACCCCGCGTACGCGATAGCACCGGCAGACTCGGCTGGCGGTGTTCTGCGTGCCACGCTGCCGAACGGTCTTCGGGTGGTCATCGTGCCCGACCGGCTGGCGCCTGTGGTCACCACTGAACTGAACTACCTCGCCGGTTCGAACGACGCGCCGGCGGGGTTTCCCGGCACCGCCCACGCGCTCGAACACATGATGTTTCGCGGCAGCGACGGTCTCGACAAGGACCAGCTCGCCGAACTCGGCGCGCTACTCGGCGGCAGCTACAACGCCGACACCACCGAGACCGTCACGCAGTCCATCTACACCGTCCCGGCCGACAACCTCGACATCGCCTTGCGCATCGCGGCCGTCCGGATGCTCGGCCTGTCGCTGAACCAGGCGGACTGGGACAAGGAACGCGGTGCGATCGAGCAGGAGGTCTCGGCCGACCACTCCAGCCCGTTCTACAATTTCATCGCCCAGGCCCAGGGCATCCTCTTCGAGCACACGCCCTACGAACACGACGCCCTCGGCACCCGCCGGTCGTTCGACCAGACCGACGCGGCCATGCTGCGGCGGTTTTACGAGACGTGGTATGCGCCGAACAACGCCATCCTGGTCATTGCCGGGGACGTGCGCCCGGCCGAGGCGTTGGCCCAGGTCCAGGCGGCTTTTAGCAACATCCCCCGTCGCGGCCTGCCGGCCCACCCCGTCATCGAGCCGCGTCCGGTCAAACCGGAAACGCTGACGCTCGATACCAATTTCCCGGTCGGTCTGATTGCGCTGGCATATCGCATGCCGGGCCTGAAGCAGGTGGATTTCGCTGCGGCCGATATCCTGGCCGACGTGCTGGGCAGCGAGCGCGGCGCCCTCTACGGCCTGGTACCGGCTGGCAAGGCGTTGCTGGCGCAGTTCTCCTACCAGGCCGAACCCGATGTCGGCTTCGGCCTTGCTATGGCGGGCTTTCCGGCGGGCGACGACCCGGCACCGCTAGTGGCCGAGACGCGGCGCATCCTGGCCGATGCCGCCCGCGATGGGGTTTCCGCCGAACTCGTGACCGCGGCAAAACAGCAGGAACTGGCGAAACTCGCATTTCAGGCCAACAGCATCAGCCGGCTGGCCGGAAGCTGGTCGCATGCGCTGGCCTTCGCTGGCGCCGCCTCGCCGGCCGACCTCGCCCATGCCTACGAAGCGGTCACCGTCGCGGAGGTCAACCGCCTCGCGCGCCAGTTGCTCGACCCCGATCACGCCATTACCGCAATCTTTCAGCCGTACGCGGCCGGACAGCCCACCGCAGGGGCCGGCTTCGGCGGCGAGGAAACCTTCGGCGCTGCGCCCGACCATGCGGAGCCCCTGCCGGCCTGGGCCGCCGCTGCATTGGCGACCCCGCTTCTGCCGGACCTCGGCGATCCGCCCGACGACAGCGTGCTGCCAAACGGTCTACGGCTGATCGTTAGCCTCAGCGTATCAGCCCCACGGTCTCGGTTTTCGGCCGCGTGCGCCAGGTCCCGGCCATGCAGGAGCCGGCCGGCAAGGAGGGTATCGCCGGGCTGATGCACGGCCTGTTCGAGTACGGCACCGAGGCGCGCGACCGGATCGCCTTTCATGAGGCTGTCGATGCCATCGTTTGGCGCCTGGCAGGCAGCCGGTGTGGCTTCCCCGATCGATCTGCCGCCGGTCGTACCCAACAAGCCGTCGCGCGCGCATAGCGGACAGCAGTTCGTCACAGGACAGCGTGACGCTGGCCGAGACCCTGGCGCTGCCGGTCACCGATCCGGACCGGTACCCGCTCATTCTGGGCAACGTCATCCTGGGCAGCGGCTGTACCGGGATCTGCGGGTTCGGTCGGGATACGTCTATTCGGTGGCTATCAACCTCGACTGGTCGCGCTCGCGCGCCGGCTACAGTGTATCGTTCGGCGCCGATACGCAGAATGTAGGGCGGGCGCGCCAGTTGATCCTGCGCGATCTGAAAGACATGCAGACCAACCCGGTGCACGACACCGAGTTAGCACGGGCGAAGGCCGAAATGCTGCGGCGGCTGCCGATGCAATGGGCGAGTGTCAACGGGATGGCCGCCCAGTATCTGCGCTATGTAGAACTCGGAATGCCGCCGCTGAACGCCGCGCAGATCGGCGCCGAACACTACCTGGACATTACCGCGGACGAAATCCGGCAGGCGTTCGCCACCTGGATCAGGCCAGACGATCTGGCCGAGGCGGCGAAGGGGCCGGGAGAGTAAGGCGGGGGGCTCCGCCCCTCGACCCCGCCAAGGGCCGACGGCCCTTGGAACCCCGGTATTGGGTTGGTGGTCAGGAGGGGGCGACCGAGGCGGCGCCAGGTCCGAGTTGCCCCCTCCTGACCACCAACCCGTTAAATGGGACCAAAGGGGGCATCGCCCCCTTTGCGGGTCCAGGGCAGAGCCCTGGCCTTTTCCCCGACTCTTGCACCACAGGGACGACAATGTTAGTGCCGCGCGACTTTCTCAGGGGCTAAGGCATGGCATCGACGTATGAGACCGTGGCGGGGATCATCTCCGACACCTGCGATATTGAGCCGGACAAAATTACGCCAGAAAGCCATGCTATCAACGACCTCGGTATCGACAGCCTGGATTTTCTCGATGTGGCGTTTGCCATTGATAAAGCATTCGGCATCAAGATGCCGCTGGAGCAATGGACTCAGGATGTCAATGCCGGGACGGTCACCACCGACGAGTATTTCGTGATGAAAAATCTTTGCGCCAATATCGACAAACTGGTCGCCGCGAAGGCGGCCTGAGCAGATATTTGTGATATGCGGATATTGTAATATAACGCAACGGTGACCTGATGCGCCTGGAATACTTCCAGATGGTTGATCGGATCACCACGCTGGATCTGCCTGGCCGCCGAATCGTCACGTCGTGCCGGGTTCCAGAGCATTCCCCAGTGTTCGAGGGCCACTTCCCTGGCTACCCGATCATGCCCGGTGTGCTGCTGATCGAGACCATGGCCCAGACCGGCGGATGGCTGGTGCTGGCGATGAACGGCTGCGCGAGGATGGCCTTTCTGATCCAGGTCGAGAAGGCCAAGATGCGCTCCTTCGTTCCCCCCGGCCAGGCCCTGCGGGTCGAGGCAAGCCTGTTGCACGACGGCTCCGGCTACGCGGTGGTTAACGCCAATATCGTCGCGGAAGGCAAGAAGGTTGCCGAGGCCGAGATCCGCTATGGCGTCGTGCCATTCCCGAATGAGACCCTGAAAGCCGCCATGCTTGAGATCGCGCGCCGCGTCGGGTTGCCCGAGGATTGCCAGAATGGCGCATGAACGCGACGCGCTGATCACCGGGATCGGAATTGTTTCCTGCCGTGGGTCTGGGGTGGACGCCCACTGGGACGCTTTGAACAGCTTCACCCCGGTGGTCGATGCGCAGACCTTTCGTCCGTTCCTGGTGCATCCGCTGGCGCCGATGGATCTCGACAAGCAGATTCCCAAACGCGGTGATCAACGCCAGATGGAAACCTGGCAGCGGATGGGGGTGTTCGCCGCCGGCCTGGCGCTGGACTCTGCAGGCGTAAAGGGCAACTCTGAGTTGCTGTCGCAGATGGGCATGATCATCGCGGCCGGCGGTGGCGAGCGTGACTACGCGGTCGACGCCGCAATTCTGTCCGGGTATCGGAAGGCTGCGAACCCGGATGTCTACCTGAATGAGCATTTGCAGGGTGACTTGCGTCCGACTTTGTTTCTGGCGCAGTTGTCCAACCTGCTGGCCGGCAATATTTCGATCGTGCACGGTGTGATCGGCTCATCGCGCACCTTCATGGGCGAAGAGGCCAGCGGCGCCGACGCGGTGCGCATCGCGTGCGCCCGCATTGCAGCCGCCCAGGGCGAGATCATCCTGGTGGGCGGATCATACAACGCCCAGCGGCCGGATTTCCTGATGCACTACGAAATGGGCGGTGTCCTGCGGCACGCCCCCTACGAGCCAATTTGGGCCCGTCAGGGCTCCGGCGGTGGGATGGTGCTGGGATCGGTGGGCTGCTTTCTCGTGATTGAAAGCCGAGCCCATGCCGCGGCGCGGGGCGTGCAGGCTTACGGCCACATCGCAGCAGTCCACACCGACCGGTGCCGCCGCCGGCCGGGCGAGGCGACCGCCAATGCCAAGGCGCAGTTCGCCGCGATGGAGCGGCATTTCGATCCCTCGGGCGCGGCCGTGCTGTCCGGCGCATCGGGCGTCGCCGCGCCCACGGCGGAAGAGCGCGCCTTCCTCGCCGGTATCGGCGTGCCGATACGAGCGAGCGCAACGGCGCTGGGACACTCGGTGGAGCCCTCGTTTCCCGCCAGCCTGGCCCTGGCGGTCCTGGCGGTGCAACGGGGCGCGCTGTTCCCGCCGCTGGAGGCCGCGGAACAGCCGATGGCCGCGCCGCTGAGCCAAGCGTTGGTGACCTCCTGGGGCCATTGGCGCGGCGAGGCGCTGGCCCTGGTTACCCGGCCTTGATGGAGACGCCGATGGCAGCGCACACCGATCACCTCGACCGCCCAATTATCGTCGTCACGGGCATGGGTGTGCTCACCTCACTCGGACAGGGCCAGGGCGACAACTGGAAAGCGCTGACCAACGGCGTCTCCGGCATCCGTCGCATCTCCCGCTTCCCGGTGGATGGGCTGCGCACGACGATCGCCGGCACGGTCGATTTCGTATCGGTCGCGGAGCCGTCTGGGCCGGCCATGTCGCAGCGCCTTGCCGAACTGGTGATCGAGGAAGCAGTCGCGGAGGCCGGCATTGGTTCGGCGGGCGATTTCCCCGGACCGCTGTTCCTGGCGTTGCCGCCCGTGGAGATGGAATGGACCCAGCGCTTTGCCCTCGCCGCGGCCTCGGGCGCGGATGACGCGGTTAGCTACTGCGATCTGATACGGGCGGCCGGGACCCGCGGGTTCGAGGCGAATTACCTGCGTTTTCTGTTTGGCTCGGTCGCCGAGGCGCTGGCGGAGCGGTTCGGGACCAAGGGGTCGCCGGTGGCAACATCCACGGCGTGTGCCTCGGGCGGCACCGCGATCCAGCTTGGTGTCGAGGCGATCCGACGCGGCGAGACCGATGCTGCCCTGGTGGTCGGCACGGATTGTTCGGTGAATGCCGAAAGCCTGGTCCGGTTCTCGCTGCTGTCTGCGTTGTCTACCCGCAACGATCCGCCATCGTCGGCGTCCCGGCCGTTCAGCAAGGACCGCGAGGGCTTTGTCATGGCCGAAGGCGCCGGCGCGCTGGTGCTGGAGAGCCTGGCAGCGGCACGCGCTCGCGGTGCGACGGTGCTGGGGATGGTCGGGGGCTGCGGCGAGGTGGCCGACGGCTTCCATCGCACCCGGTCCTCGCCGGACGGCAAGCCGATTATCGCCTGCATGCGCAATGCGCTGACTGACGCCAGCCTGGCGCCCGACGCGGTGGACTACATCAACGCGCATGGCACCGGAACACCCGAGAACGACAAGATGGAGTGGGTCGGGGTCTCCGCTGTGTTCGGCGAGCGAGCGGGGTCGATTCCGATATCGTCCAACAAGTCGATGATCGGCCACAGCCTGACCGCCGCCGGCACGGTGGAGGCGATCTTCACGTTGTTGTCGATAAGAAACGGACTGCTGCCGCCGACGATCAATTACGACATTCCGGACCCGGCGCTGCCAGTGGACTGCGTACCCAATATCGCGCGCGAAGCGCGGGTGCGGCACGCGATTTCGAACTCTTTCGGCTTCGGCGGGCAGAATGTCTCTGTGGTCCTGGGGGCCGCGGAGTAACAGACGTTGGACGAAAACCTGACGCTTCGCAGCGCCCGATCCTTGCTTGCGGCGGACCTGATCGCGCCGGCGGCGTTGCCGACGCTGGAGGCGACCGAGGCGCGTTATGCGATCGCCATCTCCCCCGCCATGCGGGCTCTGATTGAGACGCCGGACGACCCGATCGGGCGACAGTTCATTCCGGACGCATCCGAACTGATAATGGCGCCGCACGAGCGGTCCGACCCGATCGGCGATGATGCCCTGTCGCCGGTGAAGGGCGTGGTGCACCGCTACCCCGACCGGGCGTTGCTGAAGCCGTTGCTGATCTGCCCGGTTTACTGCCGGTTCTGCTTCCGGCGGGAGCACGTGGGTCCCGAGGGCGGGGTCCTGACCGATGCTGAACTGGAGGCAGCCTACGCCTGGTTCGCGGCCCATCCGGCGGTGACCGAGGTCATCCTGACCGGAGGCGATCCGCTGATGCTGTCGCCACGGCGGCTGAGGGCGATCGTGGCCAGGCTTTCGGCAATGGCACATGTCCATACGATCCGGATTCATTCGCGCGTGCCGGTGGCCGATCCGCAACGATTAAATAACGAACTGGTCGCGGCGATGGAGACTGATCGTTCGTTTTGGCTGGTGGTTCACGCCAACCACGCACGTGAGTTCACGCCGGCAGCCGCCGCCGCGCTGCGTCGGGTGCGCGCGTCGGGGATTCCGTTGCTGGGACAGTCGGTGTTATTACGGCACATTAATGACAGTTCCGAGGCGCTGGAGGCATTACTCAGAGCGATGATCGCGCAGCGCATAAAGCCTTATTACTTGCATCAACTTGATCCGGCGCGGGGAACGGCCAGGTTTCATGTCCCGATCGAGCAAGGGCGGGCGCTGTTGGAGGGGTTGCGAGGCCGCGTGACCGGACTGGCGTGGCCGACCTACGTATTGGACATTCCGGGCGGCCATGGCAAGGTTCCGGTCGGGCCAGATTATTGGCAAGCGGACGGTTCGGTGCGCGATATCAACGGCCAGTTTCACCTGGGTTGAGGTCAACTGGTCGGGAAATTGCACTTCGGGTTCAACGGATGCAGGACCTCGGCGGGGTCGGAGGTGCGGACCAGGGTATAGAGATCCCACTCGCCCTTGCTTTCCTCGGGCGTCTTTACCTGAAACAGATAGGCCGGGAACTCGCCGCGGCCGTCGGCGCGCACACGGCCCGGCCCGAACGCGTCGTCGTCCGTGGGGATCGATTTCATCTTCGCCACCAGGGCACGCCCGCTTTTTTTCGCCTCTGCCCCGCCCATCGCGGCAACCGCCTTCATGTAATGGATCGTCGAGCCGTAGGAACTGGCGTGCGCCTGGTTCGGATAGTTGTTCTGCTTGGTCCGCGCCAGCAGCTTCTTGGTGAAGTTTCGGGTGCGCTCGTTCATGTCCCAGTAGAAGGTCTCGGTGGTCAGTAATCCGCCACAGACCTGAGTACCGAGGGCATGCGGGTTCTGGATGAACATCAGCAGCGGGGCGAGCTTCATCGCTTTGTTCAGACCGAACTCGGCCGCCTGCTTGATGCAGTTCTCGGTATCAAGGCCGGCGTTGGCGAAACCGATCACGGCGGCGCCGCTGGCTTGTGCCTGCGCCAGGTAGGAGGAGAAATCCGTAGTATCCGGGAACGGATAACGCGTCGCGCCCTTAACCTCGCCACCGCCTTGCTTCACGACCTCGGCGGTCAACTCTTCCAGGGACTGGCCGAACGCATAGTTGGCGGTGATGAAATACCAGGACTTGAAGCCTTGTTTGATCAGCGAGCCGCCGGTCGAATGGGCGTTCTCGTAGGTGTCGAAGCTCCAGACGATGGTGTTCGGGCTGCATTGCCCGTCGGTCAGCGACGACACCGTAGCCGAGGCGTTCAGCATCAGCTTGTCCTTTTCCTTCGCGACCTGCGCGACGGCGAGTGCGACGGATGATGTCGGCACATCGGCGGCGACATCGACACCGTTGTCGAACCACTGCCTGGCGATC
Source organism: Rhodopila sp. (assembly GCA_036500715.1). Taxonomy (GTDB): domain Bacteria; phylum Pseudomonadota; class Alphaproteobacteria; order Acetobacterales; family Acetobacteraceae; genus Rhodopila. Next base: position 251 of record DASYBP010000040.1, on the reverse strand, counting down.
GAGGCCGCGACGTCCGGTTTGTTTTGATGGTCGGCGTTGATCACCTCGACGTCGCAGTCGACATGGGACTTCATTTCATCGACCGCGAGTTGGGTGGCCGCGATAGATGTCGGGCCGACGTTGTCGCGATAGGTGCCGGACAGGTCGGTCAACACACCGATCGTCAGCTTCGGGCGGCCCTGCGCGCGCAGGCGGGTCATCGGTGCGAGGCTGAGCGCGGCGGCGCCTCCGATGAGGGTTCGGCGTGTCGA
>DASYBP010000039.1:0-4632 GCA_036500715.1 Rhodopila sp. | reverse complement strand
TGGCGGTGCCGCGGGTCTCGGTCTGCACCGACCTCTGCCGTGCGCTCGGTTGGCTGCCGGCCTCCGCCTACCGCGACGCACCGTTGCCGCCCGATGCAGAGCTGACCCGCTTCCACGATCCGGCCTATGTTGCCGCGCTGCGCCAGGCAGAGGCAGAGGGGAGGGTGAGCGACGCCGTCCGCGCCCGCTTCCGCATCGGGGCCGAGGGCAATCCCGTTTATCCGGAGGTTTATCGCCGGCCCGCAATATCCGCGGGCGGTGTCATGCTGGCGGCGCGGCTGGCGGCGCAGGGGCGGATCGTGCATTGTCCTGGCGGCGGCACCCATCATGGACGCCGGGACCGAGCCTCGGGCTTCTGTTTCCTGAATGACCCGGTGCTGGGGCTGCTGACCTGGCTGGATCTGGGCCTCGACAACATCGTCTATCTGGACATCGACGCGCACCACGGTGACGGCGTGCAGGACGCGTTCCATGATGACCCACGCGTTCTCACGATCAGTCTACACGAGAGTGGTCGCTGGCCGTTCACCGGCGCCGCGCACGACCAAGCGGGGGGCGCGGCACGCAACTTCCCGCTGCCGGCCGGATGCAATGATTCCGAGTTTTCATATGTGATGACCCAGGCGGTGCTGCCGCTGATCGAGGCACGCCGGCCGCAGGCGATCATGCTGCAGGCCGGGGCGGACGGGCTGGAAGAGGACCCGCTGGCCAAATTGTCGTTGTCCAACAACACGCACCGCGCCGTGGTTCGGACACTGATGGGTCTGGCGCCGCGTCTGGTCGTGCTGGGCGGCGGCGGCTACAATCCCTGGACCGTGGGCCGCTGTTGGGCCTTGATCTGGGGCACCTTGAACGACCGACCGATCCCGGACCGCTTACCGCCGGCTGCCGAGGCCGGCCTGCGTGCCCTGCGCTTCGACCGCGCGGCCGGGCGCAATCCGCCGCCACATTGGTTCACGACACTGCTTGACGCGCCACGCACCGGGCCGATCCGCGACAAAATCCGGCTACTGACCAAGGAGAGCTAATCCCTATGAATCGCCGTACTGTGCTGGCGCTTGTCGCCACGCTGCCCTTTAGCGCCTGGGCGCAAGCGCCCGAACCGACCGGGCCGCAGCCCGAACTGCCAAGGGAAAAGCTGATCATTGTCAGCCGTGACGGTAAGGAGCACGTGTTCGAGGTAGAAATGGCCATGACGGAGCAGCAGCAGACCATTGGCGAGATGTTCCGCACCGGCACGCGCCCCGATGGAGGGATGCTGTTCGACTGGGGCTATCCTCGCCCGTCGCAGATGTGGATGAAAAACACGCTGTTCTCGCTGGACATGATTTTCATCAATGCTGACGGCAGGATCCGCTCGATCACCGAGAACACGACGCCGCGCAGCCTGGCGGTAATCGATAGCGGTGGGCCGGTGCGCGCGACACTGGAAGTCGCGGCTGGCACCACGGCCAGACTTGACATCCGGGTTGGTGACCTCGTGAAGCAGCGCATCTTCGGCAACGCGCAGTAGCCGATCGGATTTTGCCGCGTCGCCCATGCCCGGGGACCTTTATTGGGACCGCGCTGCCAGCGACCTTATGAACATGTGGTTCCACCGCACGTAGCCAGGCTGCAGGAACCCCAACCTCGAGCGGATCAGCGAATGTGCGTCCAGCAAACGATGAAACGGGATCGAGGGAAACAGGTGATGCTCGGCGTGGTACGGCATGTCCCAGCAGCCGCACCGGCGCACTGGTCAGCGTCGTGCGCGTATTGGCAGCCCGTTGCGGTCCGTCGTGCACCCGATATGTTCTGCCAGCAGATAGGCTCGTAGCGGCGGCTGCCCCTACAGTTGCGGGCCGATCCAATAAAGCAGCGGTGTCGTCCAGCCGAATGCCAAGGCCGAGGCGAACGCGCCGCCTGCCATCATGACAGTCATCGAGCCACGCTGCGGATGATCTTCGGCGCTGTCGTGGCAGAGACGTAAGGATAAGCCGTCAGGTCGCCGCGCCAGCAATCCAAGACCATCCGCAACCGCAACGACCCCTCTTCAAGCAAACAGGTGCTGTCTACTTTATCGGACTTAACCAAGCAGGATTGCGGACCTCGGCATGGTCCGATCACTCATGACTTGCGGGGATGTGACTGTGCCCACCATGAAGCTACAAAAGAAAATACAACACAAAACCCGCAAGCGCCGCAATGTAGACGCCAGCCGCAATCAGGCGAATGGTCTGCGCCCGCCGGCGGAACATAGGGGCGGCGAGCAAGGCCACCATCGCCGCGCCGCCCAGAATGCGTCCCGCTTGGATCTGCGTCTCGGTGACCTGGTCGAGAAGCATGCTACTCCTGCGGATAGCGCCACGGCTTGGCTGGCTGCGCTGCCGCAGTGTCGAGGGTCCATTGTGGCAGCGACAGTCCGTCCCCAACATCGCTGAACACCATCCGCACCCGGGTGCCGATCCCAACCTGCCGTACCAGGTCCGGCGGCGCCAGCACCCCCTCGGGCGTCGTCAGGTTGGCCAGCACCCGCAGAGCCTCATGTTCCGACGGCTGGCCTTTCTGCGTATCCAGATCCACCAGCAGGACCATGTACGGCGTGTGCGTCTTGAACACTGGTTGGATGGCATGGTGGACCTCCTCGTAGGAATGCACCTCGCCCTTGCCCTCAACCGGCGTCCACGTCGCGTTCGCGCTGGCGCACCACGGACAGCCGGTGGTGGGCGGATAGCGCAGCAGCCCGCAATCGTCGCACTTCTGCAAATGGAACGAATGCGCCGCGCAATGTCGGAAATACGTCAGGTTCTCGTGGTCCAAATCGTCGAGCGACAGGGACATCCCCAGGTACTCACCATGAATGGCCATGACAGTTTCCCCCTTCAGCCGCGCCGCATGACCATAGCCGAGGTCGTCATCGGATTGGCCCATCCGAGATTGGCGGTGACCTCAATACCCTTGACCTGACGACAGCCGCCCTCTCGGTAATCATACGTGTGCTGGCGATTGCCGTCCGCACCGACCGGGCAGGAATCGTCGACGTCGTGGCGCAATTGGCGGACATTCTCGATCACCATGTTCATCCCATGCGTATAGCCCTCGCACAAATGCCCGCCCGAGGTGTTGTTCGGCCGCCGTCCGCCCAGCCGCGTGATGCCGGAAGAAACGTACTCCCCACCTTCGCCCTTCTTGCAGAACCCGTAGTCCTCCAGTTGTAGCATTGAGGTGAAGGTAAAAGCGTCGTAGGCCCCAGTTGCGTCGATGTCCTCCGGCCCGACCCCCGCGTTCGGCCACAGAATATCCTTCGCGTAATATCCGCCGACACGCTCGATCGGCCCCGCCTGATAATGCATGTCCATGCGCGGCTTGCTACACCGGCCCACAATTCCGCGGATCAGCGCGGGCGTGTGCCGCATATCCTTCGCCCGGTCCGCGCTGGTGACGATGATTGCCGTCCCGTTGTCGGTTTCGACGCAGCAATCGAGCAGATGCAGCGGCTTGCAGATAATCCGGCTGCTCAGCACATCAGCCACGGTGTAGCGCTGCTTGTAGTACGCCTTCGGATTGTTTGAGGCATGTTCCGAATGCACCACCTTGACCATCGCCAGTTGTTCTGGTTTCGTGCCATATTCATACATGTGCCGCATGAACGAGGGCGCGAACATCTGTCCCGCGCTCTGAAAGCCATAGGCACGATTGTGTAACATCTCGCCGCTGACCGGTGCCGCCGCCCTCGCACCCGTGCCGCCGATGCGGACCTGAGAAAACCCGTTCATCGCCCGGAAGATTGCCACGCACTTGCACAGCCCCGCCTCCATGACCCCGATCGCGATGCCGATCAGCGCCTCGGTGGAGGATCCGCCGCCATAGCAGTCCATGTAGAAGTTGAGCCGCGCGCCGATGTCGCCGGCCATGAACGTGGACGGTGTGCTGTCATTGTTTGAATAGGACAGCATGCCGTCGATGTCGGACGTCCTGATCCCGGCGTCGGCGGCCGCATTGCGCAGCGCCCAGGTGCCCAGCGCGCGCGTCGTCTTGTCGGATCCGCGGGTGAACGTGGTCTCGCCAACGCCGACGATTGCATATTTGTCGCGAAGGTATTTTGGTGTGCTGACATCTGTATCCGCCGGCAGCGGCATGGCACGTCTCCCTCCTGGTGATTGGCGAAATGCTGGCCCAGGCACGGTTTGCGGTCAAATTCCCCCTTTTGTCCTTTCCTATCCGGACGAGAAGCCGCTACGCTCAACGCGGCAGGAGGTGAGCCAATCGGTAATGACGCGATACGATTTCATTGTCATCGGCAGCGGTCCTGCGGGGCGTCGCGCGGCAATCCAGGCAGCGAAGCTGGGGCGCGACGTACTGGTCATAGAAAAAGGCCGCCGGGTGGGCGGTGTCTCTGTGCACACCGGGACAATCCCGTCGAAGACCCTGCGCGAAACCGTATTGAACCTGACCGGCTGGCGCGAACGTGGCTTCTACGGCAGCGCCTACCGGGTAAAAAAAGACATCCAGGCCAAGGATCTGATGGCGCGCCTGCACATGACGCTCGACCACGAGGTCGATGTGCTGGAGCATCAGTTTGCCCGCAACAAGGTCCAGACCATGAACGGGATGGGCCGTTTCCTCGACGCTCATACGGTCGAGATCACCTTG
>DASYBP010000038.1:0-3337 GCA_036500715.1 Rhodopila sp. | reverse complement strand
CGAACTGTCCGCGACTCCTGGCAAGACACGATTTGGAGAGTAACCCAGCGGCGCTTCTCCCGAACGCGGTCTACTCGTTTTGTTCCTCCAGGCCGGTAGCCAAAATACCGTTCGGTTCCCTGCCGTTACCAAATTAGGCCGTTACGAGAGCCGGCCAAGCCCCGTGCCCGAGTATCGCGCATAGGAGAAGCGCCTACGTCGCACTTTGATTGAAGTGGCCGGTTCACGCGGAAATCGTGATCGCTTCGCGAGGCACGGGTCACCGCGATCGGACACTGGACGCTATCCTAACCCGGCCCGGTTGCGGGCAACCGTCTTCGTCGTCGGGTGATCCGGACCGAGTGTCTTCATGTAGATCGACAGCGACCAGTCCAAAGCCTCCCGCGCCGAAAACCCGTCCCCCATGTCCTTCAGTACGCCGCCAAGATTGTTGGTGTCGCGCGCTACGGTTGGGTGCTCCCGGCCCAGCGCCGACTCATCGATCGCCAGCGCTCGCTCGAACGCCGCATATGCGCCATCCAGATCGCCAATGTCATGCAGGATCAGGCCAAGATGATTGATGTCTGTGGCCGCTTCCGGATGCTCCGCCCCCAGTGCCGCCGTATGCAGAGCCAACGCCCGCTGCAACTGCACCTGTGCATCCATGAAATCGCCAAGTTCATGCGACAGCCGTCCTAGGTCGCGCAGATCATCAGCCAGATCTGGATGGTCAACGCCCAGTTTGCGTTGGCGCGCCTCGATCACCTGCTCAAGGTTGTCACGCTGGGCGCGCAGATCGCTCAGTCCAGGCATCACACGAGTCCTTTCAAAAGCTTACTTGGACATCACCGCGAGACGCTCAAGAGCAATCTGCCACCGCGATCGGACGACCCTCTGTTTGAGGCGGCCGATTCACGCGGCAATCGTGATCCGCACCGCGATTGGACACTAGCTGTCGTACTCGGCCGAGATGTCCTTGCCCGTGTAGTCCGGCATCAACGCCGCCGAAACCAGACTGACCACCGCGCAAGCCGCGATATAGATCGCGACGGCATACCCGGAGTGGTAGGATGCAATCAGCGCCGTAGCGATCAGCGGCGCCGGTCCACCGGCGATGATCGAGGCGAGTTGATAGCCAAGTGACGCACCGCTGTAGCGTAGCCGGGGCGTGAATGCCTCGGCAATCAGCGCGGCCTGCGGCCCATACATCATATCGTGCGGGATCAGTGAAAGCACGATTGCCAGGAACATCAATGCCGGCGCTCCGCTGCCGAGCATGGCGAAATACACGAAGCCGTATACACCGGTCGTCGCCGCACCGATCAGATACATCGTTCGTCGTCCGATACGGTCCGAGACATGGCCGAACAGCGGAATGCTGATGAACGAAACCAGTGATGCCACCAACACCGCCGACAGCACGAGTTCCCGCGACTGTTTCAGTGCGCCCGTGCCGTAGGCAAAGATAAACGCCGTGAAAATATAAAACGGTGCCTGCTCCGCCATCCGCACCAGCGCCGAAAGAACGATCTCGCGCGGCTGCCGCTTCACGACCTCGAGGATCGGTGCCTTCTCGATCTTGTTGTTCGCGACAAGCTGCCGGAAGACCGGCGTCTCCAAGATGCCGATCCGGATCCACAGCCCAACGCCGATTAGGACGATGCTGAGCAGGAACGGCACGCGCCAGCCCCAGGCGATGAACTCGGCGCCCGACCACGCACTGAACGCCAGGATCACCAGGTTGGATAGAAACAAGCCGCACGGCACGCCAAACTGCGGCCAGGACGCCACCAGGCCTCGCCGATGATGAGTGCGGGACCACTCCATCGAGATCAGCACCGATCCACCCCATTCACCGCCGACGCCGATGCCCTGCAGCGTGCGTAGAATGGTCAGGATCACGGCGCCCCAGACGCCAATCGAGTCATAGCCGGGCACCAGGGCAACCAGAAACGTCGCAATCCCCATCAGCAGCAGGGTGGAGATGAGAGTTGCCTTCCGGCCGATTCGGTCGCCGTAATGTCCAAAGATCGCCGCGCCAATCGGGCGCCCAACGAAGCCAATGAAATACGTACTGAACGCCGCCAGTGTTCCGGTCAGCGGGTCGCTGTTGGGAAAGAACAGCTTCGGGAACACCAGTCCGGCGGCGGTCCCGTAAATGAAGAAGTCATACCACTCAATCGTCGTGCCGATGGTGGCGGCAACGACCGCTTTACGCAGTTGTGCACTATGATCGGCGTCCGAAAGGCCGCCGGGCAAAGCAGTTGCGCTCATCGTCGTCTCCCCGATAAAAACCTGTTCTTTTCACAGGTCTTCAGGACCTCACCATCAACTGTTTCGAGGACTGAAGCAACCGCATCAACTGTCTGAACAGCCGTATAGGCCCCGGCCGCCCATCATGGCCCGACCCATCATGGCCCGGCGCCCGGCCGAGCCATGAGGCGATGGAATCCGAGGTGTGTATTTTAGAGCTGCGCCTCGGCGTACTCGTAGTTGGCCAGTTTATCCAGCCAGTTCTGCAGATAATCCGGGCGGCGATTGCGGAAGTCGAGGTAGTAGCTATGTTCCCACACGTCGCAGCCCAGCAGCACTTTGCCCTCACCGGTTGCCAGCGGGTTCGACCCGTTTGGCGTCTTGGTCACTTTCAGCTTGCCATCCGTCCCCAGCACCAGCCATGCCCAGCCGGAGCCGAACTGGCTGACGCCGGCCGCCTTGAACTCGTCCTTGAACTTCTGCACACCGCCCAGATCAGAGGCGATCTTGCTCTCCAGCTTCGAGGGAATCTTGCCGCCGTTCGGGCTCATACACTGCCAGAACACGATATGGTTCCAGTGCTGACCGGCGTTGTTGAACACCGGCCCGCCGGCGCCGGCTGTCGACTTGACGATTGCTTCGAGCGACTTGCCCTGCAGCGAGGCGTCCTTTTCGACGAAACCGTTCAGCGCAGTGACATAAGCCTGGTGGTGCTTGCCGTAGTGCAGGTCGAGGGTTTCCTCGCACATGCCTTTCGCCGCAAGGGCGGCCTTGGAGTAAGGCAGGGTCGGCAATTCGAAAGCCATCGTATGTCTCCCACATGCGTTAAGGTGGAGGGCGCGGATGCGGCCGGGCACGCAGCAGCGTTAGCTATGGCCAGCCCGGCGGGTCGTCAACCCACCGCCTGGCCGGTGAGAATCCGCGACGACGTCTTGCGCCGGCCAGTCAACCGCCCCACCACCTCGTCATGAACGACGCGATGGCCGCGCTGGTTCGCCGCCATGACCCCGATCGCTTCCTGACCGCCCTGTTCGCTGCGCCGGAACGCCGCGATGCGCTGCTAGCCCTCTACGCGTTCAACCACGAGCTCGCGCGCGCAAGAGAG
>DASYBP010000037.1:0-2764 GCA_036500715.1 Rhodopila sp. | reverse complement strand
ACGACCCGGCGTCAACCTGCTGGTACTGTGGGACGAATATCGCGAGGTCCATCCGGAAGGCTACGCCTATAGTCGTTTTTGCCAGCTGTTCCGTGAATTCGAGCAGCGGCTGTCACCGACGATGCGCCAGCAGCACGTGGCGGGCGACAAAGCATTCGTAGACTACTCCGGCAAGCGAGTGCCGATCACCGATCCGGCAACCGGCGAGGTGCGCCTGGCCGAGATATTCGTCGCTGTGCTTGGCGCCTCCAACCTCACCTATGCGGAGGCGACCTGGACGCAGTCGTTACCGGACTGGATCGGCGCCCACGTCCGCATGTTCCGCTTCTATGGGGCAGCTCCGCGTCTGCTGGTGCCGGATAATCTCAAGAGCGGCATCAACAAGGCGTCGTTCTACGACCCCGAGGTGAATCGCAGCTATGCGGCGATGGCGGCGCATTACAGCGTTGGCATCCTGCCAGCCCGGCCGAGACGCCCGCGGGATAAGGCCGCGGTCGAAGCTGGGGTACGCTTCGCACAGTCCTATATCCTTGGCCGGCTGCGCAACGTCACGTTCTTCTCCCTGGCTGAGTGCAACGCCGCCATCGCCGGCGCCGTGGAGCGGATGAACGGCCGCGAGATGCGGCGCCTTGGCGTGAGCCGCCGCCAACTGTTCGAGACGGTCGAACGGCCTCTCATGCAGGCGCTGCCGCAGGACGACTACGAATATGCCGAGTGGCATCTCGCCCGTGTCGGCATCGACTATCACGTCGAGGTCCAGGGCTTTCTCTACTCGGTGCCACACAGCCTGCTCCGCGAGCAGGTGGACACCCGCGCCACGACGCGGACGATCGAGATATTCCACCGCGGCAAACGCGTTGCCGCCCATGCGCGGCGTTACGGCGGTCACCGCCACGGAACTCTGCCTGAGCATATGCCGAGCGCGCACCGGCGCTATGCCGAGTGGACGCCGGAGCGCCTGCAACGTCAGGCCCAGGGGATTGGGCCGAACACCGAGGCGTTGATTATCGCGGTGATGGCCCGCCGGCCGCACCCCGAGCAAGGATTCCGCACCTGCCTCGGCGTGCTGCGGCTGTTTCGCGGCGTCGACGCCGCCAGAGCCGAGGCGGTCAGCCTGCGTGCGGTGGAAATCAGCGCGCTGACCTACGCCTCGGTCGCCTCGATCCTCAAACACCGGCTCGACCGGTCGGCGTCGCCGCACCCCCCGGACGGCACGCCCCTGCTGCACGCGAACATCCGTGGCCCCCGCTACTACCATTAGGAGACCAACTTTGCTCACGCATCCCACGCTCGACCTGTTGCATGACCTCGGCCTGCACGGCATGGCCAAGGGTTTTCGGGACATGGCCGATAATCCGGAGAGTGCCGCGCTCGGCCATGGGGAGTGGCTCGGCATTCTGCTCGAGCGCGAAAGCACGCTGCGCCAGCAGAAGCGCTTCGAAAGCCGCGCCAAGACCGCCAAGCTGCGCCATCAGGCGGCGGTCGAGGATGTCGACTACCGCACGCCGCGCGGGCTTGATCGCAAGATGTTCCTGAAGTTGGCAGCTTGCGACTGGATCCGCGAGAAACGTCATTGTCTCCTGACCGGTCCGACGGGTACCGGCAAGTCGTGGCTGGCCTGCGCACTGGGGCACAAGGCCTGTCGCGAGAACCTGTCCGTACTCTACCAACGTGCGTCGCGCTTGTTTGCCGCCCTGGCATTGGCCCGCGGCGATGGTCGCTACGCCAAACTGCTGCGTCAGCTCGCCCGGGTCGATCTACTGATCATCGACGATTGGGGCCCGGAACCGCTACTTGCCGAACAGCAGCGTGATCTGCTGGAGATCGTCGAGGATCGCTACGGCGCCGGCTCGCTGATCATCACCAGCCAGGTGCCAGTCGACCACTGGTACGAGATCGTCGGCAACCCGACGCTGGCCGACGCCATCCTCGACCGGATCATCCACAACGCGCACCGGATCGAACTCCGTGGCGAGACCCTGCGCAAACCGTCCACCGGCGGATGAGTGCTTCCCTGAACGAGCCGGCCGCAACGTCCCCAGCAGCGTCAATGGCCAGACTTATTGGCATCCGAGCGCCCACTGCAATGCGTTACGTAACGGAGATCGAGGACCATGCCGAGAGGTCAGAAACCACAAGGCGAGCAGGCGCTCAGCAACGCCGAGCGCCAGGCACGCTACCGCGCTCGCCACTTACAGCAGCCGCCAAAGGTCGTGATCCGAGCCCGCCGGCCCGTGGACCGGCGCAGCCGCCTTCAGCGGTGGGATGACGCGACCAATGTGCTGCTGGACATCCAGGCCGAGTGTGTCAATTGGTTGGAGGCGCTGCCGGACAGCCTGCGCGCCACCATCATGGCCGAAGCGCTTGAGGCGATCGCCGATCTCGACCTCACTGCGTTGGCCGAGGTCAAGCCGCCACGCGGCTACGGCCGGGATTGATGTGCGATGAAGCGGAGAACTCTCGGCCAGTCTTGGTCCAACTGCGCACTGCCGCTTGACCCATCGACGATCGTTATGACATGACCGGTACAGGCCTACGAGACGACACCACCCTGGGCGCCATCAGATTGGATTGGTGGGCGGCATCAGATTGGAACGGTGCGCGGAATACGTTCGGTATACCCGGGCGGCTTCGTCGGAATCCGCAGCTTACGGCCCAGCAATCCAAAATTGGCGGTTATCAGCACAAGCGCGAGGGTTTCAGTCTTCGCTCCTCCCCTGGGCACGATGCAGCCGGGGAGAATAGCGCGGGTCGAGACGTCGAC
>DASYBP010000036.1:0-1833 GCA_036500715.1 Rhodopila sp. | reverse complement strand
TTTAAACGACGTGCCGACACGACCGACCTGAGCGAGAGCGCAACGATAATGCGCAAGATACAGTAGAGCTGCGCCAACGACGCCGGAAGATAAGGCATTTCTCCAACGCATGGTTGCCTGATGACGTGAAATCTGGACGCGCAGGTGGAATAGTCCCCTACCTACGACGCCTGTGGCGAGGCCGCGAGCAACAGCTCGATCGGATTCCAGACGAACGCCGTCTGCGCCACGGACTGGCCCGCGATCTGGATTACCTGCTCCGCTACCGGTCGTCCGCCTAGACGTTGGTAGAACCAGCGGCTGGGATTGTCCCGCAGCACCCATAGGAACGCCGACTTGCAACCGATATCCACCAAGTGTGCTCCGGCCGCCCGCATCAGGCGGCGGCCGACTCCGCGTTCGCGCCAATCGTCGAGCACATACAGCGTCTCCACCTCGCCCTCGGCCAAACGCCTTCCGGCGAAATCGGTATGCCGCGCGCGGCCCGCTGTGGTAAAGCCGATAACCCGGGGTCCGCTTCCCACCGGCACATCGGCCCCCGAGGCGGTCGCGACCGTCACCCCGGTTCCGCCCCGAATCGCCGCGTCATAAAACGCCGCCTGTCGAGACACCGACATCTTCGCCAGAAAGGCATCTGGCAGAATGCCCGGGTAAGTGCTGCGCCACGCCGCGACATGGACAGCGCCAATCGCGATAGCGTCCGCAACCCGAGCTTTACGCAACGAAATCAAGTCGACCGCTCCAGCACGGCGGCGAAGAATCCGTCGGTACCGTGCCGCGCCGGCGTCAGCGAAAGGAAGTCGCCGCTATTGGGCGGCGGTTGCTGCAGCGGCCAGGCCTCGGCCAGCGGAACGACACGGAACGCCGGATGGCGAAGCAGAAAGCCAGTCACGTGAGCCTCGTTTTCCTCTTCCAGGAAGGAGCATGTAGCGTAGACCAAACGCCCCCCCTTGCGAACCAAACTCTGCGCGCTATCGAGAATGCTCGCCTGTTTTGGAAGCAATTCTGCAAGATCGGTCTCGGTCAACCGCAGCCGCGCGTCCGGGTTGCGGCGCCAGGTGCCGGTACCGGTACAGGGAGCGTCGATCAGCACCCGGTCGAACGTGCCCGCTCGCCGTTTCAGCCATTTGTCGCCGGGCTCCAAAAGGTGCCGCTCGACATTATGAACCCCGGCCCGCCGCAGCCGGCGGACCGCGCCATCCAGCCGCGGCGCAGAAACATCACAGGCGACGATCTGCCCGCGATTCCGCATGGTGCCGGCCAAGGCCAGTGTCTTTCCGCCGGCGCCGGCACACCAGTCGACCACCCGCATGCCCGGCGCAGCGCCGACCATCGCGGCCACCAGCTGGCTGCCCTCGTCCTGGATCTCCACCAAGCCCGATTGGAAGGCGGGTCCGCTGGTGACCGGGCGGCGGCCGTGGATCCGCAGGCCCCATGGCGACAGTTTGGTCGGTTCGGCCTCCCACCGCTCCGCCGCCAGCGCGGCCTGGGCCTGTGACCGGTCGCCTTTCAGCAGATTGACCCGCATGTCGAGTGACGCCGGTTCCGCGAGCGCCGCCATTTCCCTCGGCAGGTCGTCACCGAAGCGGGCCGCCAGCCGCGGCAGCAGCCAATCCGGGATTTCCAGCCGCACCGCCTCGGGCATGCTGGGATGGTTCAGCGTATGGCCGGCAATCCGTGTCAGCACTGCGTTTTCCGCACCGGACAACGGTTCGGGCCCGAACTGTCCGCCGGAGAATGCCTGCGCGACGCCTGTCTTCGACCATCCCTCCAGCAGCAGCGAGGCCGCGATGAGCAAACGTGGCGACTGCCGGACGTCGCCCAGCCACCAGC
>DASYBP010000035.1:0-3891 GCA_036500715.1 Rhodopila sp. | reverse complement strand
GCCGACCGCGCGGCGATCGCCGGAGGAAACGCGAAGGCGCTGTTCGGTTTGTGAAAGTCGGTTGACGCCCCAGCCCCACTGCCCGATCCTGTAACCAGACCCGAACGGTTCCAAGCCGCGGGCAACCGGGAGAGCGTCGTGGGCATCACCGAACCGATCGCCAGCACCGATGAGCTGCGCACCCTGCAGCTCGTTCGGCTGCGGCAAACGGTGCGGCATGTATACGAAAACGTTCCCCACTACCGCACCCGCTTCGACGCCGCGGGGGTGCATCCGGACGACCTCCGACTTCTCGAAGACGTCGGCAATTTCCCCCTGACCATCAAGGAGGATCTACGACAAAATTACCCGTTCGGCATGTTCGCCGTACCGATGGAGCAGATCGTTCGTATTCACGCCTCCAGCGGCACCACCGGCAAGTCAACGGTGGTTGGTTACACAAGAAACGACATCGACGCCTGGTCAACCCTCATGGCTCGGTCCATCGCCGCGGCCGGCGGACGCGCGTCCGATAAAATCCACATCGCCTACGGCTACGGATTGTTCACCGGCGGCCTCGGCGCCCACTACGGCGGCGAACACCTCGGGGCCGCGGTCATCCCGGTCAGCGGCGGCTTTACCGAACGGCAGGTGCAGATCATCACCGACTTCACGCCCGACATCATCATGGTCACGCCGTCCTACATGCTCGCCATCGCCGATGAGTTCGACCGGCAAGGCATCGACCCCCAAGCCTGCAGTCTCCGCCTCGGAATTTTCGGTGCCGAACCGTGGGGCGAAGGCATGCGCGCCGAACTCGAACGCCGCATGGGACTGCAAGCGCTGGACATCTACGGCCTGTCGGAGGTCATGGGTCCGGGTGTAGCTCAGGAATGTGCCGACTCCAAGGGCGCCCTGACGCTGTGGGAGGACCATTTCTTTCCAGAAATCATAGACCCCGTCACCGGCCACCCTGTCCCCGAGGGCCACGCCGGCGAACTTGTCCTGACCACCCTCACCAAGCAGGGCATGCCGGTCATCCGCTACCGCACCCGCGACCTCACCCGCCTGCTGCCGCCAACCACGCGCGCCATGCGCCGGATCGATCGCATCAGCGGCCGCAGCGACGACATGCTGATCATCCGCGGCGTCAACGTCTTTCCCTCCAACATCGAGGCGGTGCTGGCCAGGGACGACCGCCTGGCGCCGCACTATCTGCTGGAACTGCGCCGCCCCGGCAGCCTCGATGAACTCGACGTCGTCGTCGAAACCCGCCCTTCGCTGGCGGGCAAACTCACCCACGCCGACATGGCAGCCCTGGAACGCCACGCCGAACACCTGATCAAGTCATTCGTCGGAATCACGACCAAGGTGCGCCTGGTCGAGCCGGGGACACTCGAGCGCTCACAGGGCAAGGCGAAACGAGTCCTCGATCTGCGACCGAAGGAGTGACCCCAATGCATCGGGAATTCACCGACCGCCCGGCACGCGAACGCTTCCTGCGGGAAAATGTGGATGCGGTCTACCACACGCTGACCGCCGGCATGACCCGCTTCGTGCGCGTCGAAGACTTGGTCCGTTGCGCCGCCGAAGCCTATCCCGGCCTGGTGCCGACGCCCGAACAGCTTGCCGCCGAAGCCGCCCGCCCGCTGAAAGAAAAAGCCGGCCTGGAAATCGACCAAAGCCTGCTGCTGGCGCATATCCTGGCCGATCCGCGCTGCGGCACGCATCTGTGCCACGCGATGCTGCTGCCGCGCCCGGAGACCAAGACGGCTTTGGCAACCCTGGCATCCAAGGGGTTCGTCGACCTCGGCCCCCTCCGGCTCCAGCGACATGGCCGCGCGGTGCATCTGCTGAGCAGCAACCCGCGCTACCTGAACGCCGAGGACCAGGGCACAATCAACGCCATGGAGATCGCCGTCGACGTGGCGACGCTCGACCCCGAAACCGAGATCGCCGTGCTGCGCGGCCAGCCCGTCGAGCACCCCAAATACGCCGGCCAGCGCATCTTCGGCGCCGGCATCAACCTGACCCACCTTTACCACGGCACCATCCCCTATCTCTGGTACATGCAGCGGGAACTCGGCTTCGTTCACAAGTATTTCCGCGGCGTCGCCACTCACGACCTGGTGCCCGACGACGTGAACGGCGCCGGCGTGGAGAAACCCTGGATCGCCGCGGTGGAAGGCTTCGCGATCGGCGGCCACTGCCAGATTCTGCTGACCATGGACTACGTTCTCGCCGCCCAGGACGCCTTCATGACATTGCCTGCCCGCAAGGAAGGCATCATCCCTGGTGCCGCGAACCTGCGACTGCCGCGTTTCATCGGCGACCGTCTCGCGCGCCAGCTCATTCAGGCTGAACGCCGCCTGGAATGCGACAGCCCCGAGGGCCGCCTCATCTGCGACGAGATCGTTCCCGGCGCAGACATGGACGCGGCGATCGACCGCACCGTGGCGATGCTGACCAGCGCCGGGGCCGTCGGCGCGATCGGCAACCGCCGCGCCTTCCGCGTCGCCGTCGAGCCGCTCGACCTGTTCCGTCGTTACTGCGCCGTTTACGCTCGGGAACAGGCGCTATGCCATTTCAGCCCGGCTCTGATCCGCAATCTTGAACAGAACTGGGGCGCCGCAGCCCGACCGAGATAAGCAGGCCAATCTCACAGGCATCTGTCTCCTCCAAAAAACGTCGCGGCTCGGAAGCGGCTTCCTTTCGGTCATCAGTCGGACCCCATGAGGGAAATGGAAACGGTTTCACCGGACAAGAACCCGTCGAGCGTTGAATTCGTGCCCGCATACGGGTCTATGTGGGGGAATGTCTTTCGAATTTCGTCATAACGTTGCCGCGTGCAGGACATTAGTAGCATCGGGCAGCTCAGGCCTGGGTAGGGTCGTGGGGGGGTCACCGGATCGTATCCAAGTCGCCGGTAAAACGGGACGTGGTTCTGACGCACACACGCCAACAGGACTTGGGTATGCGCCCTCATCCCCAGATATCCGGCCAGTCGATAAAGAAGAAAAACAAGGCCCTGATTATTCTCGCCAACCGGGCTTCTGACCAATCGGGTGGTCTCGATACCGCGGCCACCGATCCCGATCGTTGATGATTGGCGGAGCAACTCGGCAACTTCCTGCGGATAGGTGTCGATCGCCGGAGACCGTTGGCTGGATCCGAACGCGAGCGTGCACGTTCGAACGGAAGCAACCGCCACGCCCTGATCATAGATTACGGTGGTCTGACAGTTGGGCAGACTATCGTACTGATCTTGGAACAGTCCCGTCTCATTGGGCTCGATGAATCCGGATGCCAGGTAGCTCTGGTAGCGCAGTCGATAGGCGTCCTGTTTCGTCTGAGGATCGAGCGCGAGACGGGCGGAATACTGGGTATCCCATGAGGATCGCGGCACGACCGCACTTCGCTTCTCGCCGCAATCCTGAGCCTGAGGGTGCAAGGTTACCATGGTATCTGCTCCGATTTGAGGGTGAACCCCTATTGGGCTCGGACAGATGCCTTTTGGCCTCGATCGAGGCGGGTCATATCAATTATACACAATAAGTTCAATAATTAGAAAAAAAGATCTGTTCTATGTTTATTAGACCTGACCATGTTTTTCGTCTCGATGCGCAAGAACATCCACGGCAGGCACCTCTCGGATCGCCCGCGTGGTAGTAACCCATTCTTAACGAGAAACGGCGTTGGTTGCCGTCCCCTGCGGATCTCGGAGTTTCGGCGACGCGATGCCCCTCAATCCGGGGGCGGTTTTGAGTTGCCGCGCGCACGTTTGGGGTTCAATCAACGGGCGGCTCCACCAATTCCCGCCCACTGCCTTCACAGCGGTTCCGATGTCGGCCGACAAAACTAGGGATGTTAACTATCCAGTAATAAATTGGCGCCACAATCACCGTGCCGCAA
>DASYBP010000034.1:0-3385 GCA_036500715.1 Rhodopila sp. | reverse complement strand
GCGCGCGGTACTATCAGTCCTTGCGACTGCTTGACCGGGTCAAGCAGATCAACCCCACGATCTTCAGCAAATCCGGCCTGATGGTCGGCCTCGGCGAGACCAAGGCGGAGATCATGCAGGTGATGGACGATCTTCGTGTCGAGGAGGTCGATTTCCTCACGATCGGGCAATATTTGCAGCCGACGGCCAAGCATGCCGCGGTGGACCGGTTCATCACCCCCGAAGAATTCGCCGAATACGCCTCGATCGCTCGGGCGAAGGGTTTCCTCCTGGTGTCGGCAACGCCGCTGACCCGCAGTTCCTACCATGCCGACGCGGATTTCGAGGCGTTGCGCGCTAAGCGCACAGGTCAGGTGCTGCTGGCGGCGCGCACGGGTCAGGTACAGGGCTTGGACCGAGCCGATCAACTGGCCCGCTTCGGCAACTGATGCCAACGCACGCCGAGAAGCAGATCGTCCCGTATACCCCGGAACAACTGTTCGATCTGGTTGCGGATGTCGACAAGTACCCGCGTTTTCTGCCGTGGTGCGTCGGCGCCCGTGTCCGCCACCGTACGGATGCTCACCTGATCTGCGACCTGACCATCGGGTTTGGGCCGTTCCGCGAAAGCTTCACCAGCCGCGTGACGCTCGATCGGCCCCGGCGCGTGAGTGTGACCTACGAAAACGGCCCGTTCCGCTATCTGAACAACCAATGGGGTTTCGCGCCGCACGAGGCTGGAACCGAGGTCGCGTTCTTCGTCGACTTCGAGTTTCGCAGCCGGCTTCTGCAATCCGCGATTGGCGTGGTGTTCAAGGAGGCGGTGCGCCGGATGGTGAACGCGTTTCGCAAGCGTGCCTACGAAGTCTATGGTCCCCCGCTGAAACCTTTGGAAGGCGCCCATGGTTTACGCACCTCCGCGGCCGGACCGGTCGCTGCCGCCCGTGCGGGTCAACCTGTTCTCCGACACGCAGACCCGGCCGTCCGACGCAATGAAGGACGCGATGATGCGGGCGGAGGTGGGTGACGAGCAGAATGGCGATGATCCGACGGTAAACGCGCTGTGCGACCGCATGGCGGAACTGACCGGCAAGCAGGCGGCCCTATTCCTACCGACCGGGACGATGTGCAACCAGATTGCGATCCTGGTGCATTGCCGGCCCGGCGACGAAATCCTGGCGCACGAGAGTTCGCACATCATCATCAATGAGGGCGGCGGCCCTGGTGCTCTGGCCGGCGCGGTGGTGCTCGGGCTGCGCGCTCCCCGTGGGATGTTCGACGCCGCCACGATGACTGCCGCATTGCGGGAAAAGCGACGCAATGCACCGCCGCAGACCCTCGTCGCGGTCGAGCAGACCGCCAACGCCGGCGGCGGTTCAATCTGGCCACGCCGCTTGCTGACCGAGGTGCTGACCGCCGCACATGAAAATGGCATGCAAACCCATATGGACGGCGCCCGCCTACTGAACGCGGTGGTCGCCACCGGCGTCACTGCGGCAGAGATGGCGGAACAGTGCGATTCCGTCTGGCTGGACTTCACGAAGGGGCTGGGCGCTCCGCTCGGTGCCGTGCTGTGCGGAACGCAGGCGTTCATCGACGAAGCCTGGCGCTGGAAACAGCGGCTGGGCGGAGCGATGCGTCAGGCCGGCCTATGTGCGGCCGCCTGCCTTTATGCCATGGACCACAACGTGGATCGGTTGGCAGACGATCACGCACTCGCGCGAACGCTGTCACGTGGCTTATCGCAGGTGCCAGGGCTGACGGTCGAGGAACCGGAGACGAACATGGTGTTCTTCGACACCAGTGGCGTCGGCCTGACCGCCGACACATTGGCCGAGCGGGTGCGGCGAAGCGGGATTGCGGTCTCGACTGTCGGACCGTACCGGGTCCGCGCCTGCACTCATCTCGATGTCGATGCCGAAGGCATTACCCACGCGGTGCAGTCGATTGCCGAGGCTGTGCGGTAGCAGGGCGATTCACCTTTCATTAGCAATTGCCCGTTAGGCTGGCCGGCACCCAACCGCCAAAGGTCCAGCTTTATGCGCCGCTGTTTCAGCCTTCTGCTGCTGCCCCTCCTGATCGCCCCGGCCCTGGCCGACGAGCCACCTTCGGCCGAGGGACCGCCGAAGGCCCAGGAATCGCCGAAGGCCCAGGAATCGCCAAAGATGGGGGCGCACCATGCACGCATGACCTGGGAACAGCGCTTCGTCCAGGCCAACCAGGCGCACGACGGGCACCTGACCCGCGAAGAGGCGACCGCGGGCTATCCGTCGATTGCCAAGCATTTCGACGATATCGACGTGGACCACAAAGGCTACATTAGCGAAAACGACCTCCGGGCCTGGCGCATCATGCGCAAGGCGTCTCGCCGGCTGGCGCATCCGCCCGCGGATAAACTGAAGCCTCAGCATGCCTTCCAGCGGCATCCGGACCAACCGCCGGCTTCACCGGAGCAGCGGGCCGCGCTATCGGACGGTGCGATGGTGGTCGCGGCGGCGCTGCCGGCAGACCGGTAAGCGCTGGGCGACCAGGGGGATCCGCCGGCTACTCCCGCGGCGTCAATTTGCCCGCCAGCGGCGCATGGTTCAGCAGAGCCGCCAGGACCGTGCCCCCGGCGGCGTTGCCCAGGAACACCGGCAGCAGGAAGCGAAAGACGTAGTCGCCGATGGTTGCGTGCCCGACGAAGACGCCGAACGCGGCCTCCACGGACCCGGCGATGATGTGCGGAAATTGGCAGACGGCAATCACGTAGGTCAGCAAGATAATGATTGGCGCCCGGCTCGCGCGGGCTGATGGTAGCAGCCATACCATAAGGCCGATCAGCCACCCGGCCAGACCACCGGTCAGGACTGTGCGCCAGAAAGGCGCGTCCATCGTGCCGGCTGACAGCGCTGTCATCGCCTGCAGCGTGGCTGACGGAAACAGGTCCTCGATCACGGTAATCCGCGCGAAAAGCCAGGTCGCGGCCAGGTTGGCGGTCAGCACGATGACCCAGACCCGCAAAGCCAGCAAGAGCGTGCGCAGGTCGCGCCGCGTCAGCACCGGGATCACCGCCGTCAGCGTGGTCTCGGTGAACAGTTGCTGCCGCCCCAGGATCACGATCAAAAAGCCGACCGCGTAGCCGAACCCGGCGAGCAGCGGGCGCCACGGCGTGTCGGGCAGTTGCGCCTGCAGCGTCGCCTGCGTCACAAACGAAAAGCCGATCGATAGGCCGGCCGCGATTCCGGACCAGGCCAGCCCGCCGCACGAGCGTTCCAGTTCCTCCTCGCCCTGGTCTCGGACGATCTCATGGATGACCAGAGCGCCCATAGGCGCGCCGGCAGCGGCTTGGCGCTGCTCTTTCTGATCCAGATGAGGGGAAGCTTCCCCGGCCTCGGCCATGCTTTCTCCCATTGCGGTGCCGGGG
>DASYBP010000033.1:0-6777 GCA_036500715.1 Rhodopila sp. | reverse complement strand
GCGGCACTCGCCGCGCGCCGGCAGGCGGCCGAACGGCTGGCGGCTTTGCGCGAATGCCTCGGCTGAGTCGGCCGCTACAGCGCGACCATGCCGCCATCGACGCTGAGGTCGCTTGCTGTGATGAATGATGAGCCAGACGAGCAGAGAAACAGGATCGCGGCCGCGACTTCCCCCGGTTCGGCGAACCGGTCAATTGGCGTCAGGGTGCGAAACACACTCCGCTGCGTCTCCGTCACGTCTCGCTGCAGACCGGTCATCGTCGTACCGGGCGATACGGAATTGATCTGCACATTGAACGGCGCGTAATGGACGCCGGCCTGGCGTGTCAGCGCCAGAACCGCGCCCTTCGAGGCGCAATAGGCAGCCGCATCCCGCAGGCCTATATGCGCCGCCGTCGAGGCAACATTGCAGATCTTACCCTTTCGACGCGCCACCATGCCCGGTAGTACGGCACGCATACCCAGCCAGACGCCTTTGGCGTTGATGTCGAGGATCTTGTCCCAGACAGCCTCTGACACGTCAATCGCGGTGTCCCCGGGAACAGCGACACCCGCATTGTTCACCAGAACATCCACCTGGCCATGGCGCGCCACGACATCAGCCACCGTCGTCGCCCAAGCCGCCGCGTCCCGCACGTCCATCGCACGGGCTTCCGCTCGGCCGCCATTTCCGACGATCTCGTCAGCGACGGTTTCGGCGCCGACCACGTCCACGCAGACCACGACGGCCCCGTCCTTGGCAAAATCCATCACCGCAGCCTTGCCGATCCCGCTTCCGGCGCCGGTGACAATAACGATTTGATCGGTAAACGATTGCATGGGCTCTCTTGGGTGACAGCTTTGACGGTGTCGGGCTCAGCACGACCCGTGCCAGCGCAGCACGACCTGTGCCATGGAGCACGGAAGCGTAGAAAGGACAGAGAGCTGAGACGCTTTTGGGCAAACCGGCAAAGCAACTGCCTACAGAGTGACCGCTTGCAAGGACAACTCAATCGTGGGCCGGCCGGACGCCAACGTCCGACGCCGATCGGTTCGCCGACACCGTGGCATGGAGGATGCATCAAACGCAGCGCGCGCCATCTGTTGGCGGGCTCCACCAATGCGCGACGGGCTCAGGAGGGGTCGATCATGAACGTTGCAACCTTGTATTTGATTGTCGTGGCGATCGGCGTAGTCCTTGCCCTGATAGCGTGGCTGAGGAATCGCAGTCTCGGGCATTTCGTGACTGGGTTCACGTTGATGGAAATCGTCATCATGGCGATCATCGGCATCATCAACGGCGTTCTGGGCACCCCGAACGCGATGCTGGGCCGCCTGTTCATGACCTTCTCCGGAAGTTATGGCTTCCTCGCCTTCTCGGCGATCTGCGGCGGCTTCTACCTGTCGGGTCCGCTGTGTGCCTACATCATCCGCAAGCCTGGCGCCGCCACCCTGGCCGAAACCATGAACGGAGTGGCGCAGGTCCTGTCGGGTAATCCGAACGGCGTGATGGTTCTGGCGGCAGGGTTTCTGCAGGGCTTCATGTCGGATCTGGCCTTCGCGTTTTATGGCTACAAGCGCTGGACCCTGGGCGTCATCGGTCTGTCCGGCGCGCTCGCGCCCTTGCTTCAGCAGATTCCCGAGGTCTATTTCTTTGGTGTCGGTGACATGGGGGTCGGATACAATCTGCTGGCTTTGGCAATTCGCATCATTAGCGGCGCTGTATATGCAATCGTCCTGGTCCGTCCAATCGCCCGCGGCCTCGCGAAGGCCGGCGTGCTGCGTGGAACCGCGATCGCCGAGGAGGAGAACAAGGCTCGGCTCGCCGGCCAGGCGGCATGACCGAAGCTGGTCACACAGCAGTCTACGACCCTCAGGTTCGTAACGAAGGCCCCGTCGGTGACAACGGGAACCCCGTGGTTCTCGTCGACATCGAAGATCTTACCTACACCTACGAAGGCCAGCCGACCCCGGTTCTGAACGGCGTTTCACTCAAGATCCGCGAGGGTGAGTTCGTTCTCATCCTCGGACCCAGCGGCTGCGGCAAGAGTACTTTTCTGACGGTGCTGAACGGCACCATCCCCCACACGCTGAAAGGAACGCTGAAGGGAACTGCAACGGTCTGCGCAAAATCGGTCCCGCAGACCAAGGTGTCGGTATTCGCCAGGGAGGTCGGCATGGTCTTCCAGGATCCAGAGGCGCAGATCATCAACACCCGCGTGCGCGACGAGGTCTGCTTCGGTCTGGAAAACCTGTGTCGGCCGCCACACGAAATCCTGGCACGCCAAAGCGAGGCGCTCGCCTTCGTCGGCTTGCCGGATGCCGGCGATAGCTCGATCTTTGACATGTCGGGCGGCCAGAAGCAAAGGGTCAGCATCGCCGCTGTGCTTGCCGCGCGTCCGCGTCTCCTGGTGCTCGACGAACCCACCGCCAATCTCGATCCCGCCGGCATGGCGGAAGTGTTCGCCGTTCTGCATCGCCTCAATCGCGACCACGGTACCACGATCGTCATGGTCGAACACCGGGTCGACGAACTCGCCGATCTCGTATCGCGGGTCGTGATGATGGATCATGGCGCCGTGGTATTTGACGGGCCGCCGCGGGTGGCCTTCTCCAGGCCCCGCGTTGCGCATTCGGAGGAAGCTCAGATCATTCGGAGCAGCGCCTGGTTCCCCCAGGCGAGCGAATTTGCCGTGGATCTAGCCGCCGCGGCCGACATCAGCCTCAACCCGGCCGACCTGCCGCTCAACGTCGCCGAGGGTATTCAGTTCGCCGAACGCTTCATTCAAGTCCTTGGCCGTCGCCCAGCCACCACGACGATCCCGGTCGTGCCGCCGCATGAGGCCTCTGCGACGAGGCCGCTGCTTTCGATCCGCAATCTTTCGTTTGCCTATGAACGGCAAAGTCCGATCCTGTCCGACGTCTCCCTCGAGCTTGAAACCGGCGGCATCGTCGCCTTGCTCGGTCAGAACGGTTCCGGAAAGACTACACTTGCCAAGTGTCTAATCGGGATCAATCCTGTACCGAGACAGACGGTCTGGCTGAACGGCAAGGATATCGCCGAACTCAGCTCCAGGGAGTTGTCGGTCGAGGTCGGCTACGTCTTCCAGAATCCCGACCATCAATTCGTGACCGATCAGGTCGACGAGGAAGTCGCCTATGGCCTCAGGATTCGCGGCTTCGCCGACGATGCGGTTGCCAAAAGCGTCAATGAAGTGCTCGAGATCGTTGACCTGGCCCGCTATCGTCATCGCTCCCCCTTCAGTCTGAGCCTGGGTGAACGGCGGCGTTTGAGCGTTGCAACCATGATGGTGCTGGAGCCGCACCTGCTGGTCCTGGACGAGCCGACCATCGGCCAGGACTACGAGCGCGCCCAACATCTGATGGGCCTGATGGCTCGGTTACGAGATCGTTACGGTACCACGGTGGTGATGATAACACACGACATGCGCCTCGTGGCCGAATGGGCGGATCGGGCGATCGCACTGAGTGCCGGCAGCATCGCCTTCGACGGCCGCCCCGCGGACCTGTTCGCGCAGAGCCGTTTGCTCGGAGAAAGCAGCCTGATGCCGCCGCCGATATTCGACATCAGCACCGCGCTGGCCGCCCGTCATCCGGGCCGGGTCGTGGGCAGCCGGCTATCCGTTCCGGACCTGGTGCAATCGATCATCGGTTGAGGGAAACCAATGGCGCGCGCGACCGTCTTCCGATTCCAATCGGGCAACTCCGTTTTCCATCGTCTGGACCCTCTGACCAAGTTTGCTTGGATGCTTTCGATCTCGTTCCTGGCTTTCGGCGCCTACATCGCCTGGATTCAGATTGTTATCACGTTGGTGGTGTTGACGACCGCGGTCGGCTTTGCAGGTATCTCGTTTCGAGAGCTGCTCCGCGGCACGTGGGTCTTTCTGGTTGCCTGCCTCAGCTTTTTCGTTATCCAGACCTTCACGCTACCCGGCACGCACGAGATATTCAGTTTGCTCGGCAGGCCGATCTATGCCGAAAGCGCCGATTACGCGTTGGCGTCCGCCCTGCGCATCTACACGATCATTCTCGGCTCCCTCGTCTTCGTTCGTGCAACTGATCCAAGGGAACTGGCGATCGCGCTCGTTACCCAGATGCATGTTCCGTATCGCATCGCCTACGCATTTTTCATTGCGCTGCGGATCATTCCGACGATCGAGGAAGAGATCAAGATTATTCGTTCCGCCCAGGCTGTGCGTGGCGTTGACAGACAGAAAGGCCTGGCAGGGCGGATGCGCGAGACCAAACGCTATGCCATGCCGCTTCTGGTGGGGGCCCTGCGGCGTGCCTCGACGATGGTCATGTCGATGGAATCGCGCGGCTTCGGCGCTTATCCAGAGCGCACCTTTGTCGAGGCACCCCGCATGACCACAGGCGCCCGCATTTTCTGCGGCGTCATGGTGTGCTGCGTCGTCGGCTGGTACACCGCGCTGGCAACCGGCCTGGTGCATTCCTTCTACGTCTTCGCACCCGCCTAGTATAGCCCGTCACGGCAGCTTCCGAGCGAAGCTTAGTTCATGGCCGTCGGGATCGGAGATATGAAAAAACCGTTCCCGCCATGAGGCATCGCGCGGCGCCGTATCCGGACGATATCCGCCCGCAACGACCAGGCCATGAACTGCGTCGACGTCTGTCACGTAGAAGATCACCCGGCCCCACCACGACCAGCGCCGTTCCTCGGGCTGGGCGATAAGATTGAGGTAGCACGTTCCGGCCCGAAAGCTGGTGAACGCCGCGTCCTCGCCGCCGTGAAGAAGGTCGAAGCCGAGCGCTGCATAGAAGCGAACCGCGGCGGCCATATTGTGCGTCGCCAAGGTGACGGCACTGATGCCCTCGATCATCTCGGGTGAGAACTCCGCTCGTATCGCTGTCCGCGCCATCGCGCGTTCGCCTGGCGCGCCGGCAAGACCACCAGGGCCGACCCCGGCGTACAGGCGCGGCGTCCGGATCAGATTCCCCGCAAACTTCCGGCCCAAAGAGCCTGGTGTCAATGCCGGCTTCGTGGGTGAATAGGGCTTGACAGCCCCTCCGCCGTACCGAAGATTTGTGGTTCAAGTCACGATTTCCCTCGATTACTCAGCCGTGGCAACGACGCCTCGCCAGATCCGAAGTAAAAGGGAGATGGCAGGGGCGCGGCGCGTGTTGAGCGAGCGATTTTGCAGGAGGGAATATGCCGGTTAGCACGCCGACGCCGCATCAAATCCGGGAAATAACCCCCGCCCAAAGCCTTGCGTTGACCGATGACGACGTCGAATTCCGGCGCCCGCGCCGTCTATGGTCGCCTGGATGTGCCATCGGAACCAGACTCTAGCAGTCTGCGTGTTTGACTGACCGAACCGACAGGAGGGAATGATGCCGGACGAGACCCTGTATTATTTGGAATTGGTTGAACTGACGCGCCGGATGCACGCAAAGCACATTTCGCCGGTCGAGGCGACAACGGCGGAGCTTGACCGCATCGCGTCACTCGACAGATCGCTCCATAGCTTCGCGCTGGTGACACCGGAAGCGGCGATGGAGCAGGCGCGGCAGGCCGAAGCGGAGATCCAGCGGGGCGACGTCAGGGGTCCTCTTCACGGTGCACCGATCGCGGTCAAGGACCTGTGCTGGACGACCGGCGTGCCGACCGCGGCCGGTATGACCATCCACCGCGACTTCCGCCCCAAGGAAGACGCGACGGTGGTGAAGAAACTGCGTGACGCAGGGGCGATTATCCTGGGCAAGCTGCAACTCACGGAAGGCGCCTTCGCCGACCATCACCCGGACATCGCCGCGCCGGTCAATCCATGGAACGCGGCGCATTGGGCGGGCGCCTCGTCCAGCGGATCAGGCGTCGCAACAGCCGCAGGGCTTTGCTATGGATCCTTGGGCTCGGACACCGGCGGTTCGATACGGTTTCCCTCGGCTGCCAACGGCGTCACCGGGTTAAAGCCAACGTGGGGCCGGGTCAGCCGATATGGCGTCTTCGAGCTTGCGGCAACTTTGGACCATATCGGTCCGATGGCACGCAGCGCCGCGGATACCGCCGCGATGCTGGGTGTGATCGCCGGCCCCGACCAAAACGATCCGACGGCCAGCCAGGAACCGGTGCCAAACTATCTGGCCGGCATCAACCGCGGCGTGCGCGGTCTGCCTATCGGCGTCGATGCGAACTGGAACCAACACGGCACCGACGCGCGAATGATACAGGCGGTTGACGACGCCCTCGCGACAGTTCGCCAGCTCGGCGGCGAAATTCGGGAGGTGAAGTTCCCCGATCCGTCAGCGGTGATCGCAGACTGGTTCGCTCATTGTGCAATCGAGACGGCCGTCGCGCACGAAGCAACCTATCCGTCGCGCAAGTCCGAATACGGTCCCGCGCTGTCGGGCCTGATCGATCTGGGGCGAAGCCAGTCTGGCATGGACTATCAGAAAATGCTGCTGCGACGGCACGATTTCAGCGGTCGTGTGCGCGCGCTGTTCGAGAGCATCGATCTGCTGCTGATCCCCGCGCAGGCCTTCGCGTCGCCCACGACCGCGGACATGGCGACACTGGGTGAGGATCCGGGCGAGCTGGCGGCTCTGCTCCGCTATACCTGCCCGTTCGACGTAAGCGGTAGCCCAACCATTACGCTGCCGTGCGGTTTCACCAGCGCTGGAACACCGGTTGCTTTCCAGTTCGTGGCGCCGCACTTCCGGGAGGAGACATTGGTCCGAGCCGGGCACGCCTATCAGGGCGCGACGGACTGGCATCGCCGGCACCCGACGCTGGCGGCCTGACACCGCGGCGGCGGTTGAC
>DASYBP010000032.1:0-14609 GCA_036500715.1 Rhodopila sp. | reverse complement strand
CGACGATGGCGAGGCCGATCGCCGCCTCGGCTGCCGCGACGGTCAGCACCAGCATCGCCATCACCTGTCCGGCCAGGTCGTTGTGGACGGCGGAAAAGGCGACGAGGTTCAGGTTGACCGCCAGCAGGATCAGCTCGATCGCCATCAGGATGATGATGACGTTCTTGCGGTTCAGGAAGATGCCGAAAATCCCCAAGACGAGCAGGATGGCGGAAACTACGAGATAGTGGCCCAGACCGACGGCCATCACGGGCGCGCCCTCCCAGCCGCGGGGCCATGAAAAGCCGCCAGCGACCGTTGCGCCTCCGCGCCCCTAATGCCCATGCCCCTGTCCATGCCTGTTTCCATTTCCCCCGCCGTCCACCGGCTCCTCCGCCGGTTCAGCCTCTGGCACCTTTGGGTGCAAATATCCACCGGACTGCGTCGTGCCGGCGCCGATCGACACCGACATCATCTGCAGCGTCTCGGCCACCTTCCGTTCGGTCTGACGGCGGATATCCTGGTGGCGAGAGGTCTTGCGGTCCCGCAGTGTCAGGACGATCGCGCCGATCATCGCCACCAGCAGGATTAGCCCCGCCACCTGGAACAGAAAGATATAGTCGGTGTAGAGCACGCGCCCCAGCGCTTCGGTATTCGACAGGCCCGACGGAACCGGCGACATCCGCAACTGCACCGCCGACGGCGCCAGTTCCCAGCCGCCCAGCACCAACACGAGTTCAACGAAAAGCACCACGCCGACCGTGGCGCCGACCGGCAGATACCGCTGATAGCCGCTGCGAAGTTCAGCGAAGTCGACATCCAACATCATGACCACAAACAGGAACAGCACCGCGACGGCGCCGACATAGACGATGACCAGGATCATTGCCAGGAACTCGGCCCCGGCAATCAGGAACAGAGCCGCGGCGTTGAAGAACGTCAGGATCAGGAACAGCACCGAGTGCACCGGATTGCGCGCACTGACCACCATTGCCGCCGATGCCAACAGGATCACGGCGAAGATGTAAAACAGGATCGCCGTGATCATCGGTAGGGGGCGTCCAATTCGAGACGGCGCGCCAATTCCGGCTCCCACCGGTCACCGTTCTCCAGCAGCTTGTCCTTGTTGTACATCAGCTCCTCACGCGTCTCGGTGGCGAACTCGAAGTTCGGCCCCTCGACGATGGCGTCCACCGGACACGCTTCCTCGCACAGCCCGCAGTAGATGCACTTGGTCATGTCGATGTCATAGCGTGTGGTGCGGCGCGAGCCATCCTCACGCGGTTCGGCCTCTATGGTGATGGCCTGCGCCGGACAGATCGCCTCGCACAACTTGCAGGCGATGCAGCGCTCCTCGCCGTTTGGGTAGCGGCGCAGCGCGTGCTCGCCCTTGAATCGCGGGCTGAGCGGGCCTTTTTCGTACGGGTAGTTGATCGTCGCCTTCGGCCGGAAGAAATAGCGCAGCGTCAGCCACATCCCAGCGGCCAGTTCGCTCAGGATCAGGCTCCGCGCGGTGCGGTCCAGGAATGCCATCTAGGGAGACTCCTTTCTTGCGGCCGCCATCTATGCACCGGGAAGCCACCCGAAGGCCATCAGCGCGCCGGCCGTCAGCACCAGCCATAGCAGCGACAACGGCAGAAATACCTTCCAGCCCAGCCGCATGAGCTGATCATAACGATAGCGCGGGAAAGTGGCACGCACCCACAGGAAGAAGAACAGAACGAAACAGATCTTCAGCACGAACCAGATTACGCCAGGGATCCAGGTGAATGGCGCGACCCCGAACGGTGCCAGCCACCCGCCCAAGAATAGGATAGAGGTCATCGCGCTCATGAGTATCATGTTCGCGTATTCGCCGAGGAAGAACAGTGCAAAGCTCATCGCCGAGTATTCGACGAAAAATCCCGCCACGATCTCCGACTCACCTTCCGGCAGGTCGAACGGCGACCGGTTGGTTTCCGCGAGGGCCGAGATAAAGAACACGATGAACATCGGGAACAGCGGGATACAGAACCAAATGTGTCGCTGCGCCCGGACGACGTCTGAAAGGTTCAGGCTGCCGACACACAGCAAAACGGACACCAGCACGAAGCCCATCGAGACCTCGTAGCTGACCATCTGCGCCGCCGAACGCAGCGCGCCCAGGAAGGCGTATTTGGAGTTCGAAGCCCAGCCGGCGATGACGATGCCATAGACACCCAGCGAGGAGATCGCGAACAGATAGAGGATCCCAACGTTGATGTCGGCGGCCTCCCAGCCATCGCTCACCGGGATGACCGCCCAGGCCACCATTGCGAGCGCAAAGGTCAGCATCGGCGCCATCAGGAACAGCAGACGGTTCGATCCCGATGGGATGATCGTTTCCTTCATCAGCATCTTCAGAGCATCGGCGAACGGCTGCCACAGTCCGAACGGGCCTACGACGTTTGGTCCCTTGCGCAACTGGATCGCCGCCAGGACCTTGCGTTCGGCCAGGGTCAAATAGGCGACACCGATCAGCAACGGCACCAGCAACAACAGCGCCTCGATAAAGGTCAGGATGACCAGGCCAGTATCGGTGTTGTGGAAGAAATCGTACATCGGCCTATTCTGCCGCCTCGAGGGCCGCCGCGGACTGCGCCTCGACACAGGCGGCCATGGTCGGGCTGGCTCTGCTGATCGGATCTGTCTGATAATAGTTGGCGACCGAGGACACCAGCGGCACATCCGCCAACACGGTCGGATCGCCCGTCGGGCCGGAGTGGTCGGAGCAGCCGAAGCGCGGCAAGGCGCCGATCCGACCGAACACCGGATTGACCTGCTCCATCCGCCGCCGCAAGGCCGCGATCGTGTCGTACGGCAGCGTCTTGTCGATCACCGCACTGAATGCGCGCAGGATAGTCCAGTCCTCGCGAGCCTGGCCCGGTGGGTAGACCGCCTGAAAGCCGCGCTGCACCCGTCCCTCGGTATTGACGTAGGTGCCGGCTTTCTCGGTATACGCGGCTCCCGGCAGGATCACGTCCGCCCGCTGCGCGCCAGCGTCGCCGTGATGGCCCTGGTAGACCACAAAGGTGCTGGCGGCGATACGCGCCGGATCGAACCCATCCGCACCCAGCAGCCACAACAGATCGACGCCGCCGCTCAGCATCGCATCGACGGCCTTGCCGGTGGCACCCGGCACGAAACCCAGGTCCAGCGCGCCGAGCCGCCCCGCGGCGGTGTGCAGCACGTTGAACCCGTGCCAGTCATGCCTCAGCGCCCCCACCTGTGCCGCCAGCCGCCAAGCGGCTGCCAGGATCGCGCTGCCATCGGCACGTGCCAGCGCGCCCTGGCCGACGATGATCAGCGGCCGCTTGGCCGCGCCAAGCACCTTGGCGAAGGCGTGATTACCGGCGTGCAGGTCCGTAAGCACCGAGGGGGCAGCGCCCAGCGGCGTCACCGCGTACGTCAGGTCTGTCTCGGTGCCGATCAGCCCGATCGGCATCGCGGTCGCCAGCCAGGCCTTGCGGATGCGCGCGTTCAGCACCGGCGCTTCCTTGCGTGGATTCGAACCCACGATCAGAATGGCGTCGGCTTCCTCTATTCCCGCGATCGAGGTGTTGAAGCAGTAGAAATCTCGTCGCGCGGCATCCAGTTTCGCACCGTCCTGCCGGCAGTCCACATTGGCCGAACCGAGGCTGGCGAGCAGGTCCTTGAGCGCCAGAACGCTCTCGGCGTCGCACAGATCGCCGGCAATGCCGCCGATCCGGTCGCCCGACAACGTCTGCAGCCTGGCGGCGATGGCATCGAAAGCCTCGGTCCAGGTCGCCGCTCGCAGCTCGCCGTTCTCGCGCACCCAGGGGCGGTCGAGGCGGCGGCGCCTCAACCCGTCTATGGCAAAGCGGGATTTGTCGCCCAGCCATTCCTCGTTCACGTCGTCATTGATGCGCGGCAGGATGCGCAATACCTCAGTGCCGCGGGCATCGATGCGAATGTTGCTTCCCACCGCATCCAGCACGTCGATGCTGTCCACCTTCGCCAGTTCCCAGGGGCGAGCAACAAACGCGTACGGCTTGGAGGTCAGTGCGCCCACCGGGCAAAGGTCGATGATGTTGCCCGACAATTCGGACTCGAGGGCCTTTTCGACGTAGGTGCCGACCTCCATGTGCTCGCCGCGGGCGGTGGCGCCGAGGTCGGGAACGCCTGCCACCTCGGTGATGAAACGGATGCACCGCGTGCAATGGATGCAGCGGTTCATCGACGTCTTCACCAGCGGCCCCAAATTCTTGTCCGGCACCGCGCGCTTGTTCTCGTGATAGCGCGAGTGGTCCATGCCATAGCCCATGGCTTGGTCTTGCAGGTCGCATTCACCGCCCTGATCGCAGATCGGACAGTCCAGCGGGTGGTTGATCAGGAGGAATTCCATCACGCCGCGCCGCGCGCCGCGGACCATCTTGCTGTCGGTGTGCACTACCATGCCTTCGGCAACCGGGTAGCCGCAGGAGGCGATCGGCTTGGGCGGCGCCTTCTCGACCTCTACCAGGCACATCCGGCAGTTGCCAGCGATCGACAGCCGGTCGTGGTAGCAGAAGCGGGGGATTTCCACGCCGGCCTGCTCGGCCGCTTGCAGGATGGTCGAGCCAGGAGCGACCTCAACCGTGATGCCGTCGATGGTGACTTTCGGCATACCGCTTTACTCCGCCGCCATCCGCATCGGTTTCGCGCGCGACTTGTACGCAGCGATGCGCTCTTCCATCAGTGGGCGGAAATGCCGGATCAGTCCCTGGATCGGCCACGCCGCGGCGTCGCCCAGCGCGCAAATAGTGTGACCTTCGACCTGGCGCGTGACCTCCTCCAATGTGTCAATTTCCTCGACGCTGGCGCGACCTTCCACCATGCGGCTCATCACCCGCCACATCCAGCCGGTGCCCTCGCGGCACGGGGTGCACTGGCCGCAGCTTTCGTGCATGTAGAATTTCGACAACCGGGTAATCGCCTTGATAACGTCGGTGGATTTGTCCATCACGATGACCGCGGCGGTGCCTAGCCCGCTTTGCGCCGTCCGCAGGCTGTCAAAATCCATCAGCACATCGTCGCACACCGACTTCGGGATTAGCGGCACGGACGCGCCGCCGGGGATGACCGCCAGCAGGTTGTCCCAGCCGCCGCGGACACCGCCGGCGTATCGCTCGATCAGTTCCCGCATCGGGACGCCCAGCTCTTCCTCGACATTGCAGGGCTTGTTGACGTGCCCCGAGATGCAGAAAATCTTTTCTCCAGTGTTGTTCTGCCGCCCGAGGCTGGTGAACCACGCCGCCCCGCGCCGCAGGATCGCTGGCGCCACCGCAATCGATTCGACATTGTTCACCGTCGAGGGACAACCATACAGCCCGACGCCGGCCGGAAACGGCGGTTTCATCCGCGGCATGCCCTTTTTGCCTTCAAGGCTTTCCAGCAGCGCGGTTTCCTCGCCGCAGATGTAAGCACCGGCGCCGCGATGCAGGAACACATCGTAATTGTAACCAGTGCCGCAGGCATTCCTGCCGATCAGCCCGGCTTCGTACGCCTCATCGATGGCGCGCTTCAGCGCCAGGGATTCGCTATAAAATTCGCCGCGAATGTAGATATAGGCCGCCGTCGCACCCATCGCGAAGCCGGCAATCAGGCATCCTTCCAGCAATTTGTGCGGGTCGTGGCGAATGATGTCGCGGTCCTTGCAGGTGCCCGGTTCGGACTCGTCAGCGTTCACCACAAGGTAGCACGGACGATCCGACTGCTTCGGCATGAACGACCATTTTAGCCCGGTGGGAAACCCCGCGCCGCCGCGTCCGCGCAGGCCGGAATCCTTCATCTCCTGCACGATCGCATCGCGCCCGCGGGCCAGGATCGCCGCGGTGTTGTCCCAGTCGCCGCGCGCCCTGGCGCCCTTCAGAAAGGGATCGTGCAGCCCATAGAGGTTGGTGAAGATGCGGTCCTTGTCTTGCAGCATTTCAGGCCTCCAGCGTCCCCTGGGGCGTTCCCTAGGGCGCCAATTGCAGCGTGGTCAACGTCGTCGGGCCGCCTTCGGGCGCCGAGGTCTGCCGCCCGGTCATCGAGCCGGCCGCCGGCCGCTCGCCCCGCCGCAGCGCCGCCAGCAGCGCGGTCACTTTCGCC
Organism: Rhodopila sp.; assembly: GCA_036500715.1. Classification (GTDB taxonomy): domain Bacteria; phylum Pseudomonadota; class Alphaproteobacteria; order Acetobacterales; family Acetobacteraceae; genus Rhodopila. The sequence continues at coordinate 8,519 of DASYBP010000032.1, read as the reverse complement.
GCGTCCATATCTTCATAGAAATCATCGTCGACCTGCAGGATCGGCGCGTTGACACAGGCTCCGAGGCACTCGACCTCGGTCATGGTGAATACCCCGTCCGCGCTGGCCTCGCCCCAGTCCTTGATCCCCGTCACCTTGCGGCACGCCTCGGTCACCTCATCCGACCCGCGCAGCCAGCACGGGGTCGTGGTGCACACCTGCAGGTGATAGGTCCCGATCGGGTGGGTATTGAACATGAGGTAGAACGTGGCGACCTCATAGACCCGGATCGGCGCCATACCCAGCCTGGCCGCCACCGCGTCCATGGCCTTCAGCGGCACCCAGGCGCTGCCGGTCTGCCGCTTCATCTGGTTCTGCGCGATATACAATACCGGAATGACCGCGCTCGCCTGCCGGCCGGCGGGATATCGTGCCACGACCGTGATGATTTCCGCTTCGCTTTCAGCATCAAACGCAAAGCTGGCCGGCTGTTCAAAGACCGATCCGGCGGCGGCCGGGCCAGTCCCCTGAGTCGCTTGCGTCATCACCTACCTGTCGATCTCGCCAAACACCACGTCCAGCGACCCAATGATCGCGGAGACATCCGCCAGCATATGTCGTTTGGTCAGAACGTCAGCCGCCTGCAGGAAGGCAAATCCCGTCCCTCTTATTTTGCACCGATACGGCCGGTTCGTGCCATCCGCCACCAGATAGACGCCGAACTCACCCTTCGGGCTTTCCGTCACCGTGTAGGTAGCGCCCGGCGGCACGTGATAGCCCTCCGTATAGAGCTTGAAGTGGTGGATCAACGCTTCCATCGAGCGCTTCATCTCGCTGCGCGTCGGCGGCGAAAACTTCCGGTCCTGCACCTTGATCGGTCCTGGCTTCATCCTGGCCAGCGCCTGGTTGATAATCTTCACGCTCTCGCGCAGTTCATAGATGCGCATCAGATAACGGTCGTAGCAGTCGCCGTTGCGTCCGACCGGGATCTGAAAATCGACCTCAGAATACTTGTCGTATGGCTGCGCCCGCCGCAGGTCCCACGGCACGCCCGAGGCGCGCAATGGCGGCCCGCTGAAGCCCCAGGCCAGCGCCTGTTCGGCCGTGAACCTGCCGATATCAACGGTACGCTGCTTCCAGATCCTGTTATTTGTAAGCAACGACTCCAGCTCGTCGACAAATTTCGGGAACGTTTCGGCCCACCCGGCGATCTTGTCGGTGAGACCGGCCGGAAGGTCACGCGACACGCCGCCGGGCCGGAAATAGTTAGCATGCAGCCGCGCACCCGACGCCGCTTCGTGAAATTCCATGAGTTTCTCGCGCTCCTCGAAACCCCAAAGGCTTGGCGTGATGGCACCCACATCAAGCGCGTAGGTCGTCACGTTGAGCAGATGATTCAGAACGCGTGTGATCTCGGCGAACAGCACCCGTATCCACTGCGCCCGGTCAGGCGGCGTGACGCCCAATAGTTTCTCGACCGCCAGCGCAAAGGTATGCTCCTCGCACATCGGCGAGACGTAATCGAGGCGATCGAAGTACGGCACCGCCTGCATATACGTCTTGTATTCGATCAGCTTCTCCGTGCCGCGGTGCAGCAGCCCGATATGCGGGTCGGCCCGCTCGACGACTTCCCCGTCCAGTTCAAGAATCAGCCGCAGCACGCCGTGCGCGGCTGGATGCTGCGGACCAAAATTGATCGAATGGCTGTCTATTTCGACCGTACGACTGGATGGCGTGACCTCGGTTACCAAAGTTTCGCTCATGTCCTAGCCTTCCGCCTGTTCGGCGCGCTCGGTGAACACCTTCTCGTCGCCCGGCAATGTCGTCATTGCTTCCCACGGCGACAAGAAATCGAAGCTGCGAAAATCCTGTGTCAGCCGCACCGGCTCGTTGATCACCTGCTTGCGGTCCTCGTCATAGCGGACCTCGACGTAGCCGGTCATCGGGAAGTCCTTGCGCAGCGGATGACCCTCGAAGCCGTAATCGGTCAGGATTCGCCGCAGGTCCGGTTGACCCGAGAACACGATCCCGAACAGGTCCCACGCCTCACGTTCCCACCACGTTGCCACCGGCCAGATCGTGTGCACCGAAGGCACCGGATGCGCGGCGTCGGTGCTTATGATCACCCGCACGCGCTGGTTCAGCGAGACCGACAGCAGGTTATAGACGACGTCGAACCGCTCCTCGCGATCCGGCCAGTCGACGCCACAAATGTCCATCACCTGCTCAAAGGCAAAACGCGGATCGTCGCGCAGCACGGCCATAACATCATATAAAGAGTCCCGCCCCGCAACGGCGACCAGTTCCCCGCCCTCGGTGCGAACGCCGGAGATACCGGGAATGGCGGCCACGGCCCGGCCCAGAAGTTCCAGCTGGCTGGGCGGCGGCGCGGCCGGTGTCGCTTCCTCAGCCACGGAGGATCGTCCCGGTCCGGCGAATCTTCTTCTGCAACTGCATCATCCCATAGACCAGCGCTTCGGCCGTCGGCGGGCAGCCAGGAACATACACGTCGACCGGGACAACCCGGTCGCAGCCCCGGACCACGGAGTAAGAATAATGATAATAACCGCCGCCATTGGCACAGCTCCCCATGCTGATCACCCAGCGGGGCTCGGGCATCTGGTCGTACACTTTCCGCAGTGCCGGCGCCATCTTGTTGGTCAGCGTACCGGCGACGATCATCACGTCACTCTGCCGCGGCGAAGCCCGCGGAATAATGCCCAGGCGGTCAAGGTCGTAACGCGGCATATAGGCGTGGATCATCTCGACCGCGCAGCACGCCAAACCAAAGGTCATCGGCCATAGACTGCCCGTCCGAGCCCAGTTCACCACCTTATCGAGGTTGGCGACAAGGAAGCCCTTATCGGCGATTTCCCCGGTGATGCCCTTGATGACAGCATCCTGCTCCGGCCCCGGCGGCAGATGATCCCGGTTCCAGGCCAGCACGGTTGCGTCGCTCATGTTGCTACTCCCACTCAAGCGCGCCTTTGCACCACTCGTAGATAAAACCCACGGTCAGTACGGCAAGGAAGGCGATCATCGACCAGAAGCCGAATGCGCCGATCCCCTTCAGGGCGACCGCCCACGGAAACAGGAAAGCAACCTCGAGGTCGAAGATGATGAAAAGGATCGCGACGAGATAGTACCGCACATCGAAGCGGCGGCGCGCGTCGTCGAACGCCTCAAACCCGCATTCATAGGCTGAGAGTTTTTCGGGGTAGGGTTTTTGCCGTGCGGCGAGCACCGACCCGCCCACCATGGCAATTGCAATAGCGCCGGCGATCACGAGGAACACCAGAATCGGCAGGTACCCAAAAAGAACTGGCTGCATGACAGCTCCACGCTAAGTCGGGCGGTCGCAGCCGCGACGGAGCGCAAGCCAGACGCCCCAGCGTCCGCTTGTCCCCCGCAGTGCAACACGCCGCGGACCTTAGACCCATCCCGTCACAACGGCATAGGGGGGAGATGCAGAAATCTGCCCGCGCACCCATTGACAATCCGTGATACCGCGGGGCCTAACTGGCGCGAGTGACGGGGCTCGAACCCGCGACCTCCGGCGTGACAGGCCGGCGCTCTAACCAACTGAGCTACACCCGCAGCGGCAGGCGGGAGCGTTTAAGCTGGCCAAGGGATGGCGTCAAGGCCAACGGTCGCCAACGACGCGAGTGTCCCCCCCGCGCGTTGCCATACCTAACTCGGATACGCTCGACCATAAGGCGCCATCGCAGCGCCACATCATAACCACCACCCGATCGGGCGTGGTGGGCGGTGACGGATTCGAACCGCCGGCCCTCTCGGTGTAAACGAGACGCTCTACCGCTGAGCTAACCGCCCTGTGGCCACCGAGGCCACGGGGCCCTCGGTGAAACCGGCAGCCATCATATACCGCGTCTACCCCACGGAGTCTTTCAGGCCTTTGCCGGCCTTGAACCGGACCGTGGTCGACTCAGGGATCGCCATTTCCTCGCCAGTGCGCGGATTGCGGCCGGTGCTGGCCTTGCGCACCGCCGCGGCGAAGGTACCAAAGCCGACGAGGCGGACCTCTTCCTTCGCCTTCAGCGCACCGGTGATGGCGCCGAACACGGCGTCGACGACCTCGCCCGCCTTGGCGCGCGAGAGGTCTGTTCCGTCAGCCACCGCTGCGATGAGGTCCATTTTGTTCACGGCGTTTCCCTCTCAACAATGGAAGAGTGCGAATCGGTGCTTCCAGACAACACGTCCGGAATAGCGGCGGGACATTACTTGCGCCGTTTCCGCCGCGTCAATGCTTTCACGTCGAAAAACTGGGGAAAACCAGGGATGCGGGCGGGTTTCGATGAGATAAGTAAAAACCCGGACATGGAACAAGCAGCAAACTCGTTACGATTCCGTGATATCTTGCGCAATATCGCCGCTTTTCAGCGACTATTGTCGCCCGAATCGAATCTGGCGCAGAAAATAAAGCAGGGGGCTCGAAGCGATTCCCGGCGCTCCGAGCCCCCAGGGCGGATCAGTGCGGAATCAGTGCGGCAGCGAGGCCGCCGCCGGTTGCGCCGCGGCCGGCGCCGGTAACGGCGCCTCGGCCGGTTCTTCCCATTCGATCGCGACCGGACGCCGCGCCAAGGCCTGGGCGATGACCTCGTCGACGTCGGCCACCGGTATCAGCTTCAGATGCTTTTTGACGTTGTCGGGAATCTCGGCCAGGTCTTTCTCGTTTTCCTTTGGGATGAACACTGTGGTGATGCCGGCCCGCAACGCTGCCAACAGCTTCTCCTTCAGGCCGCCGATCGGCAGGACCCGGCCGCGCAGAGTAATCTCGCCGGTCATCGCTACGTCGCGCCGGACCGGGATACCCGTCAGGATCGACACCAGCGACGTCGCCATCGCTACACCCGCCGAAGGCCCATCCTTCGGCGTCGCCCCTTCCGGCACGTGCAGGTGGATGTCACGCTTTTCAAACAGCGTGGGTTTGATGCCGAACCTGATCGAGCGGCTCCGCACGTAGCTCAGAGCGGCCGACACGCTCTCCTGCATTACATCGCCCAGCTTGCCGGTCTGCTTGACGTTGCCTTTGCCCGGAAGCAACACCGATTCGATGGTCAGGATCTCGCCACCCACCTCGGTCCAGGCCAGCCCGGTGACCACGCCGACCATGTCCTCGGCTTCCGTCTCGCCGAAGCGGAATTTTTTGATACCGGCAAATTTTTCCAGGTTTTTCCTGGTGACCGCGACCTTCGGCGTCTTCTTGGTCACGATCTCCTTCACCGCCTTGCGGGCCAGATTGGCGAGCTCACGCTCCATGTTCCGGACACCCGCCTCGCGCGTGTAGTTACGGATTAGATCGCGCAGCGCGTCCTCGCTGATGCTCCACTCTTCCTTCTTCAGGCCGTGTGCCTCGCCCTGCTTGTTGATCAGGTGGCGCTTGGCGATTTCCACCTTCTCGTCCTCGGTGTAGCCGGGAATGCGGATGATCTCCATGCGGTCCAGCAACGGTTGCGGCATTCGCAAGCTATTGGCCGTGGTGACGAACATCACGTCCGACAGGTCGTAGTCCACCTCCAGATAGTGGTCAGCAAAGGTCGAATTCTGCTCCGGGTCCAGGACCTCGAGCAGCGCGGACGACGGATCACCGCGCCAGTCGGAGCCGAGTTTGTCGACCTCGTCCAGCAGGAACAACGGATTAGAGGTCTTGGCCTTCTTCATCCCCTGAATGACCTTACCGGGCATCGAGCCGATATAGGTCCGCCGGTGGCCTCTCACTTCAGCCTCGTCCCGCACGCCGCCCAGCGACATCCGCACGAAGTTGCGCCCCGTGGCCTTGGCGACCGATTTTCCCAGGGACGTCTTGCCAACGCCGGGAGGACCAACCAGGCACAGGATCGGACCCCGCACCTTCGGGCTGCGAGCCTGAACCGCCAGATACTCGATGATCCGTTCCTTGATCTTTTCCAGGCCGTAATGGTCGGCTTCGAGCACCTTCTCGGCCGCGACCACGTCGTTGTTGATCTTGCTGCGCTTCTTCCAGGGAATCGACAGCATCCAGTCCAGGTAGTTGCGTACCACCGTGGCTTCCGCGCTCATCGGGCTCATGGTCCGCAGCTTCTTCAGCTCCGCCGTCGCCTTTTCGCGCGCTTCCTTGCTGAACTTCGTCTTCTTGATGCGCGCTTCCAGCTCGGCGTTCTCGTCCTTGCCGTCCTCGCCCTCACCCAGTTCCTTCTGGATCGCCTTGAGCTGTTCGTTCAGGTAGTACTCGCGCTGGGTCTTCTCCATCTGCCGCTTGACGCGGTTTCGAATGCGCTTTTCCACCTGCAGCACGCCGATCTCGGACTCCATATGCCCGAACACGCGCTCCAGCCGCTCGCTGATCTTGGCGATCTCCAGCAGGTCCTGCTTCTCGGGGATCTTCAGATTCAGATGGCTGGCGACCGTGTCGGCCAGTTTCGACGGCTCCTCGATCTGGTTCAGCGAAACCAGCACTTCGGGCGCGATCTTCTTGTTCAGCTTGATGTACTGTTCGAACTGCGAGACGACCGTCCGGCCCAGCGCTTCGAGGTCCTTCTTCTCGCCCGCCACATCCGGCATCGGCTCGGTCTTGGCTTCGAAGTAGGATTCTGTCTCCTTGAAGCTGACGATCTTGGCCCGCCGCCCGCCTTCGACCAGCACCTTTACCGTGCCGTCCGGCAGCTTTAGCAGTTGCAAGATCGTGGAAACCGTACCAACCCGGAAAATGTCTTCGACCGAGGGATCGTCCTGGGACGCATTCTTCTGGGCGACCAGGAGGATCTGCTTGTCGTCCTTCATCACCGCTTCCAGCGCGCGCACCGACTTTTCGCGGCCGACAAACAGCGGCACGATCATGTGGGGGAACACCACGATATCCCGCAGCGGCAGCACCGCCATCACGTCACTGGGAGTTGCTTTTTCCGGAGAGCCCGTCTTTTCCGAGGGCCGATCCTGTTCCGTCATAATGACCTCCTAAAGGACAGTCAGCGTCAAATTCCGCCCGATAGCGGCACGGACGACGCCTTCATGGGTCTGTCACAACCCGTTCGACCCGATATGGCAGCCGGACGGGGTGTCGCAAGCCCTTGAAATCCGTGATCGCGCCACCGCGAGCCGTCTTCCTGGGTTGCGCGCTGGCTCAAGCGCTGTTTTCTGCCCGCTCCTTTCCGTACAAATAAAGTGGATTTGCCCGCGCCTCCGCGACCTCCCGGTTGATGACGACCTCTTCGACGCCATCCAGCCCGGGCAGATCGAACATGGTGGACAGCAAGATCTGCTCCATGATCGAGCGCAAGCCCCGCGCGCCGGTTTTGCGGGCAATCGCTCGGGTGGAGACTGACTTCAGCGCCTCATCCGTGAACGAGAGCTTCACGCCCTCCATCTCGAATAGTCGGCCATACTGCTTGACCAAGGCGTTTTTCGGCTTGGTCAGGATTTCCATCAACGCGCCTTCGTCCAGGTCCTCAAGCGTCGCCACCACCGGCAGCCGCCCGATGAACTCCGGGATCAGGCCGAACTTCAGCAGGTCTTCCGGCTCGACCTCACGCAAGATAGCGCCCATCCGCCGCTCATCCGGTGAGCGGACCTCGGCGCCATAGCCAATGCCCGACCCTTTGCCGCGCGCGCCAATGATACGTTCCAGCCCGGAGAACGCGCCGCCGCAGATGAACAGGATGTTGGTGGTATCGACCTGCAGGAACTCCTGCTGCGGATGCTTCCGCCCACCCTGCGGCGGCACCGAGGCGACCGTGCCCTCCATGATCTTGAGTAGGGCCTGCTGCACACCTTCGCCCGAGACATCCCGGGTAATCGACGGATTGTCCGACTTGCGTGAGATTTTATCCACTTCGTCGATGTAGACGATGCCGCGCTGCGCTCGCTCGACGTTATAGTCCGCCGACTGCAGCAGTTTGAGGATGATGTTCTCAACATCCTCCCCCACATAGCCGGCTTCGGTCAGCGTGGTGGCGTCGGCCATCGTGAACGGCACGTCGAGGATGCGGGCCAAGGTCTGCGCCAGCAAAGTCTTCCCCGATCCGGTGGGGCCAACCAGCAGGATATTGGATTTCGCGATCTCGACGTCGTTGTTCTTTTGGCCGTGCGCGAGGCGCTTGTAGTGATTATGCACCGCGACCGACAGGACGCGCTTGGCGTGGTCCTGCCCGATCACGTAGTCGTCCAGCACCTTGCAGATCTCCCGCGGGGTCGGGACCCCGTCACGGGACTTCACCAGATGCGTCTTGTGCTCCTCACGGATGATGTCCATGCAGAGTTCGACGCATTCGTCGCAGATGAAGACCGTCGGACCGGCGATGAGCTTACGAACTTCGTGCTGCGACTTGCCGCAGAACGAGCAGTAGAGGGTATTTTTCGAATCGCCGGATTTGCTCATGTGCACTCCTCCCCCGAAAACAGGGGCACAATGGGGAATAATAACTCCCTAACAGCTTCAGGGACAAGAACCGCGATTAGCCGAACCCCAAAAACGCCTCAAATCATGCGGCGGTAGGGACCCGATTGAATTGAATTGCAACATGAATCCGGGGCGGACGCGTCCG
>DASYBP010000031.1:0-8125 GCA_036500715.1 Rhodopila sp. | reverse complement strand
CTATTGCTTCTTTGTTCGGGACGACCCCTCGCCCGACCTGCGGGCGCATCTCGGCGCGATGCTGCGAGACGGCAACTATGAGCTTACGCCGTTCCTGCGGACCCTGTTCCTGTCGCGAGACTTCTACGACACCGCGGCAATGGGGGCGCAGATCAAGGGCCCGGTCGAGGTGATCGTTTCGACCTATCGCCGACTGGGGCTTACCGCGCTGCCGGGCATCCCCGATATCAACAGCGCCAGTGGCGCGCTGGGCCAGGTGCTGCTCAATCCCCCGACCGTCGCCGGCTGGGCGCAGGGACGCGCCTGGATCACACCCGCAACCTTGATCGGCCGCGGCAACTTCGCCCGCGACGTGATGTTCCCCGACCAGATCAACTTCCTTGATCCCAACCTCGATCCTGGCCCGCAGATCCGCGAGGTCAACAACCGGATTTTGCGCGGCGCCGACGTTGCGGCCGCAACCACCGAGGAGACCCCGGGCGCCGGCGAGGCGATGGGCGAGCGGGCCATGGCCAACGCCGAGGCGGAGCAGGAGGATTTCAACACCCGTCTGGGCAGCCTGCACGGCTGGCAGGAGGCGGTGCGCAAGGTCAAGCCGATTGTCCGCGCGCCCGCCCAGTTCAGCCTGACGGAGATCGTCGTCGCGGGATCGGCGCACACCACCGCCGATGCGGTCGATATTCTTCTCCTGCGCCTGCTCAGCGTGTCGATTGATGCCGATGCGCGGGCGACGCTGATCGCGTTTCTCGACAGCCAGCTTGGGACCTCGGACATCGGACGGGCGCAGAGCTACCTCGAGGAGCCGCTGCGGCTGGTCGCGCACCTCATCATGAGCAGGCCAGAGTATCAGTTGGTCTGAACGAACGCGTGGAGAATGGGAATGGCCGGATCAATCAGACATCGTGGCGGACCGGCGAGACGTGACGTGTTACGCGGCGCCCTGTTCGGCTCCGGCCTCGGGCTTGTCGGCGGCGCAACGCCTGTTGTTTTCAGCAACCCCGCCGACGCCGCCAAATCTGCCGCCGGTGATCGCATCCTGGTAGTCGTCGAACTAGCCGGCGCGAATGACGGCCTGAACACGGTCGTGCCGTACGGCGACGATGCCTATTACCGGGCCCGCCCGAAACTCGGATTGCCGGTCAAGAGCCTGCGCAAGATCGACGATCACTTCGGCTTCCCGATGCGCATGGCTGGCTTCGAGCGACTCTACAAAGACGGTCACATCGCCATCGTGCAAGGCGTCGGTTACGAACACCCGTCTTTTTCGCATTTCTCCTCAATGGCCTACTGGCACACCGGGGCCCCCAACAGCGGCGACGCCTACGGCTGGCTGGGCCGACTCGCCGATGCCATCGATCCCACCGACGGCGGCGAGTTTCTGGTCAACGTGCAGTCTGGCCAGTCGCTTGCGGTCCGGGCAGAGCGGCACGTTCCGCTGGTGTTCGACGACCCGGCGCAATTCGCCCGCGGCGGCTTCCACGATGAGCAGGCGCCATTGCGCGCCCTGGCACCCAATTCAGAGCCACGCAACGCGACCGAGGAATTTTTGTTCGCCGTCGCCCGCAGTGCCCAGCGCGCCGAACAGCGGGTGCATGAGGCCTGTGCCAGTTACCGTTCGCCGGTCGATTATGGACTCGTCCGGTTCGGGCTGGATCGCGTTGCCGCCCTGATCGCCGCCGGCTTCGGCACGCGGATCTTCTATGTGTCCTATCCGCGTAACGCGTTCGACACCCATGTCTATCAGGCCGACACCCACGCCCGGCTGCTGACCTATGTCTCCGACCACATCAGCGCCTTCATGCTGGATATGAAGCGGCTCGGGCGCGCCGATGACGTGACCATGATGGTGTTCAGCGAGTTCGGCCGGCGCGTGCAGGAGAACGCCAATCTCGGCACCGATCACGGCACCGCCGGCCCCGTGTTTGTCATCGGCGCTCCGGTCCGCGGCGGTCTGTATGGCGAAATGCCGAGCCTCACGGACCTCGATGATGGCAATTTGCGCTTCACGACGGATTTCCGTCGGGTTTACGCAACGCTGATCACCCAGTGGATGGGCCAGACAGACGCCACGCCCGTGCTCCACCACCCGTTTGCGCCACTCGACATCGTCAGCGCCTAGGACAGTCGGGGCCGACCCCATCGCACCGCGCCAGCGCACATCAGAAGCCGGTGCCCGACGTGCCGGCTCCTCAGGCAAGGGCTTTCGGCAATGCCCCGATCCGGGTCTCGATCACTTTGAGTTCGTCCGATGAGAAAGTCTCCTTCGCCAGCAGCTCCTTCGCCGATTGGTCGAGCAAGGCGCGGTTGGCAGTCAGGATCGCGGTCGCACGCTGAAACGCTTGATCGATCAGCCCGCGAACGGCCGCATCGATGGCAGTGGCGGTTGCTTCGCCGTACCGCCGTTCTTGCCACTGAGGACCGCCGCCCAGCAGCGGGGCGGTGACCTCGTCGTACGCGACCGGACCGAGGGTCGGATCCATGCCATAGCGCATGACCATGCTCCGGGCGATGTCGGTTGCCTTGGCAAGATCGTCGCCGGCCCCGGTCGAGACCTGGCCGTAAGTCACGTCCTCGGCCGCCCGGCCGCCCAGCAGCACCGTCATGCGGTTGACCAGTTCGCCGCGGTCCATCAGAAAACGGTCCTCGATGGGCCGTTGCATCGTGTAGCCGAGGGCCGCGATGCCGCGCGGAATGATCGAGACCTTCTGCACCGGATCGACTCCTGGGAGTGCCATCGCGACCAGTGCGTGACCCATCTCGTGATGGGCAACCACATCGCGCTCGTGCGGGTTCAGCAGGCGGTTGCGCTTTTCCAGACCGGCGACGATGCGTTCGATCGCCTGGGTGAAGTCTTCCAGCGTGACCGATTCGCCGGACCGCCTGGTTGCCAGCAAGGCCGCCTCGTTCACCAGGTTGGCCAGATCCGCCCCGGAAAAGCCGGGCGTCAGGGCAGCGATCGATTCCACTGAAACCGCCGGGGCGAGGCGGATCCGTTTCAGATGTACTTGGAGAATCTCTGCCCGGCCCATCTTGTCCGGCCGGTCAACCAGCACCTGACGATCGAAACGTCCCGCGCGCAGCAGCGCCGGATCGAGCACCTCCGGCCGATTGGTCGCGGCCAACAGGACGACCCCGCTGGTCGGATCGAAGCCATCAAGCTCGCTGAGAAGCTGATTGAGCGTCTGTTCTTTTTCGTCGTGGCCGCCGCCGCCAGGCAGAAAGGACCCACGTGCCCGGCCGAGTGCGTCGAGTTCGTCGATGAAGACGATCGCCGGCGCCCGCTGACGCGCCTGTTCGAACAGGTCGCGGACTCGCGCGGCACCGACGCCCACGAACATTTCGACGAATTCCGAACCAGAGATCGAGAAGAACGGAACGCCGGCCTCGCCGGCGACGGCGCGGGCCAGAAGCGTCTTGCCGGTGCCGGGCGGCCCGACCAGCAGCACACCCTTCGGCATGCGGGCACCCAGCCGGCTGTGGCGCGCGGGATCCTTCAGAAAATCGACGATTTCGCGAAGTTCATCCTTGGCTTCCTCGACACCCGCGACATCCGCGAAGGTCACCTTCGTGTCGGTCTCGACATAGACTTTCGCCCGGCTCTTGCCGACCGACATCAGGCCCCCGATGCCGCCCATCCCTTGCCCGGTCATCGGGCGGATCATGAACATCCACAGCAGCAGAAAACCCAGCGACGGCAGCAGCCACCCTAGGACCGTGACCAGCAAACCGGGCGGCGGCTCACCGGAAAACGTCAGCTTCGCTGCCGACAGCTTGTCGGCCACTTCGGGCGGGACGCGAAAAGTGCTGAAGTGGTGCGGCTCGTTTGACTTCGCATCCGTCAGCGTGCCGGTGATCTTGTTCGGGCCCACGACAACATCCGAGACCGCGCGCTGATCGACGAGTTGCTGGAACTCGCTGTACGGGATCGTCTTGGTCTGTGTCGCCTGGACAATGAAATCCTGGATCAGCATGACCGCGATCACCGTCGCGATGACATACCAGAAGTTGATGTGGTGTTCGCGCTTGAGCTCCATCGCCCTCTCCTGATCAGCGCCGTGCGTGGCGCCGGATGATGCCACACACCGTGGTGAGCCCGTTGACGCGCATCAAGGCGCCGCGGTTGCGTCAGCCTAGGCTGGCGTTATTTACGAGAAAAGAGAAGGTCGCCCACGAGTTTCGCAACGCTGTAGGCGCATCTGCAGCTCGACGCCCAGGCGAACTGATTCAGCAGAATTCCGCTGCGTTTTCGGCGGCCAGGCCCGAAGGTCACCCTATACTGCTATCGGCACACCTGGCCAGGGAGTCGCTGTGCGCCGACCTCGTCATCAGGGGGTCAACCGCAATGCCTCCCGATTACTCGCTCAAAATCGTCGAGCCACGGTTGCCGATCATCGCCAGCAATTCCCGCCGCGTAGCGGCATTGTCGCGGAAGGTGCCCAGCATCCGGCTGGTCACCATTGTGACGCCGGGCTTGTGAACGCCGCGCGTTGTCATGCACTGGTGGGCGGCCTCGATCACCACCGCGACGCCCCTCGGCTCCAGCACGTCCTGGATCGTGTTGGCGATCTGCGCGGTCAGTTTTTCCTGGATCTGCAAGCGCTTGGAATAGGCGTCCACAACCCTCGCCAGCTTGCTGATGCCGACAACCCGGCGGTGTGGCAGATAGGCGACATGCACGCGGCCGATGATCGGCGCCATGTGGTGCTCGCAGGTGCTCTCCAGCCGGATATCACGCAGCAGGACGATCTCATCGTAGCCGTCGGTTTCCTCGAATGTGCGCTCCAGCAATCCCACCGGATCGGCGGCATAGCCGATGAAGAATTCCTGATACGCGCGGGCGACACGCGCGGGTGTGTCGCGCAGCCCCTCGCGATCCGGGTCGTCGCCGGCCCAGCGCAATAGCGTGCGAATGGCGGCTTCGGCCTGCTCGCGCGTCGGGAGATCGTGCGTGACCGCGTCTTCGGCTCGTGGCGAGGCAGGCATTACAATGTTCACGCGAGGGCTCCTCCGACTCAACTCTAAGGTTTGGCTGCCCGCGCCAATATGGGGCCGGTCGGGCTCCCGGCAACCAACCCGTTCCGGCTTTAGTGAACCCTACCGCTTTGGTGCGGGCTGTCCAAGCTGAACGCGGGAATGGCGACGTCGAAGCTCTCGCCGGACGATGGGACCACCATGTGGTAGGCGCCGACCATGAAGCCCGAAGGCGTGTCCAACGGCGTGCCCGACGTATATTCGAAGCTCTCACCCGGTTCCAGCAAGGGGTACTGGCCGACCACGCCGGGCCCATGCACGTGCTGGGTGCGCCCGCGAGCGTCGGTGATCTGCCAAGTGCGGCGCAGCAATTGGATCGGCTCCGGTCCTTGATTCTCGATCTTTACCTGGTAGGCCCAGACAAAATGGTTCTCTTCAGGTTGCGACTGGTCGGCCAGGAAATGACAGCGGACCGAAACACTCACATCGCGCGTGGTCCGGGAATAGTCCGCACGCGGATTGGCCGCGGCGCGGCCTTGCCGCTGCGGCTGGAGGACCGGGGCGGCTGAACGTCTGGTTCGGCCAGGCTTTGAGTCGTCAGACGACATGACACCTTACCCTCCTGCCTTGTCGAAGAGTGGAATCAAGGACGAATCCGTGCATCTTGTCCAGAACGGCACGAGTCCGCTCCCGACGCACAGCCGCTCGGTTGCGATAAAAAGTTGCCGCGCCGGTCCGCGCGTAATGATGCCAGTCACAACGTGCCGCATCCGCCCCTGTATGTTCGGCTGTTCCAGATCGCTGCCAGACGTTCGTCCCTACGCGACCGGCACAGCGGCGCCAATCAATAGGACATTCCCGTTCGGCCCAGCGCCTGATCAAGGTCGTCCCTGATGTCGCGAACATCCTCGAGACCGATCGACAAACGAATGACACCGTCAGTGATGCCCAACCGCGCACGCTCCGCCTCGCCGATACGCATATGCGTGGTGGTGGCCGGATGCGTCGCGAGCGACTTGGCATCGCCGAGGTTGTTTGACAGGGCGATCAGCCGGAAGCTGTTCATCACCTCGAAGGCGCCCGCCTTCCCGCCGGTAACCTCGAACGTGACCACGGTGCCACCGCCTGTCATCTGCTCCAAGGCAAGAGCATGTTGCGGATGGTCGGCGCGGGTCGGGTACCAGACCCGGATAACGCCGGGCTGATCCGCCAGGAAATCGGCGATCGCGGCAGCTGTACGCCCGGCGGCATCAACCCGCAGCGCCAGTGTTTCGATACCCTTTAGCAGAACCCAGGCGTTGAACGGTGACAGCGTCGGACCGGTGTTGCGAATAAATGGCTGCAGGACGTTGGTGATCCACGCCTTCCTGCCGAGGACGGCCCCGCCCAGCACCCGACCTTGCCCGTCCATGTGTTTGGTGCAGGAATAGACCACGACATCAGCGTCCAGCCGAAGCGGCTGCTGCAACAGCGGCGTGGCGAAGACATTGTCGACAACCACGATCGCCCCGGCAGCATGAGCAAGAGCCGCCACCGCCGGCAGATCCACCAGTTCGAGCATCGGGTTGGACGGGGTTTCCAACAGCACGAGGTTGGCCGGGCGTGACAGAACGGCCTCCCATTGCTGCAGGTCCGCCCCGTCGACGAATTCGGTCTCGATCCCGAATTTCGGCAACAATGTCGACACGATCCAGTGACAGGAGCCGAACAGCGCACGCGACGCGACCATCCGGTCGCCGGCCTTCAGATGCGACAACAAGGCAGCGTTGACGGCGGCCATACCGGTCGCGGTGGTGCGGCAGTCCTCCGCGTCTTCGATCAGACACAGCCGACGCTCCAGCATCGCGAGCGTCGGGTTCGCGAAACGGGAATATTGATAATGCTCAATCGTTCCGGCGAACGTCGCCTCAGCCTGCTCGGCATCGTCGTACACATACCCCGACGTCAGAAACAACGCCTCGGCCGTTTCGCCGTGATGGGTCCGCTGCACACCGCCATGAACAAGGCTGGTCGCGGGACGGAAGCGGGGTGGATCGAGTGTCATCTGTCAGGGCCCTTGCGCGCGTGGCCCGACCGTTGAGCAGCACGGGCACCGCCGGCCCGAACTGGCCTCTTTAGCGCGCTTGTTTCACCTCGCCGCAATCCGGCCGGACAAATCACGAGGGCCGGAATGCCGGCTGCGGTCTGATAGAGGCAAGGCAGTGGGTTCGTCAATCAGGATTTGGTCGGGGCGTGGGGGGGAATCGACTAACCAAGGCATGTCCAAATGTTCATTTCACAGTCAAAAATAGAAAGCTGCACGTGAAAGACAATCATTCTCGTTCGCCACAATCGTATAGAAATCCGACCTTTTATGGTGTCATGAACCGAATGATCCTAATATTATTCCGTAACAGTTATAATATTCATTCCGGGTTCGAATACTTGCCGCCGGATCACCAAGGGCTACACAAATAAGAGTGCGATTCCTGGTTGTCGTGGTAATTCACCTTGTTGCCGCGGGAGATGCCAAGGCAACCTCCGATTGATCGGCGCATTACTTATTCCACCAGGAGCAACGCATGTCCGGTAGCGTAACAGTACAGAGCTCAAGCTCTGGGCCGACCCTGACGATCCCCTTCAGTTCAACGGAAAACCTCAACCTGGCGCAACAAATTGCTGCCGGCATCAGCTTGGGGATAGCGTCGGGAACAATCCTCTCAGCGACGAGCACAAGCGGGCCGCCGCCGACGATACCGGCGGGCGCAACCGGGGCGTTCTTTCAGGAAACCCCCGGCGTGACGTTTCTTCCCCAGGGCTATAACGCGGTGGTCAGTGCCGCCCCCGGCGGGACGATTTTCGGCGCCGGCGGCCCCGGCGAATCGGTTCTCGCCGGCAATGGCGGACTGACCTTTGTCGACCCCGCGGGATCGGGAACAGTTGTCGCGGGCGGCGGCAATAATGAGATCGTGATTCCACCGAACGACACAGGGTCGTGGCTGATTGCCACGGGCGGTGGCAACGACTCGATCCTGGCGCTGGGCTCAGGGAATGACACAATCCAGCCCGGCGCCGGCAGCAACGCCGTGCTGCTGGGCAGCGGCAAGGACCTGCTGACCCTGACGGGTTCGGATGCCATCACCGCATCCACCGGGTTCGACACGATCGATGCAAC